>CAJOKY010000188.1 GCA_905235425.1 uncultured Selenomonadaceae bacterium | reverse complement strand
GCCGCCTTTACCGCCGCCTTAGCCGCTGAATACGCGAACAGGCTTTTTGTACCGAAATCTGCGGCAAGCGAACTCATCAGCACGAAACTTGAACCGGCATTGGAAAATTTTTTCTTCGCGGCAGTTTGCATGAAATTTATCATACCCCAAAAACTTGTGTCAAAAATTTTATGAGCAAGCTCCTTGTCAAATGAATTTAACGGCGTCAAGCCCACGATACCAGCGCTGTAAACGCCGCCGTCAATCTTGCCTACGTTGCTGACAAAATCTGTAAATGCCGCCTGCCAATCTTCTTGAGACGCCTCTGTAACGTCAATCTGCGCGGTAAAAATTTTTTGTGGATTAGTCTGTTTTAAACTGTCAAGCCGCGTTAAATTCCTGCCGACAGCTAAAATATTTGCGCCGCTTTCAGCAAGTTCAATCGCCGACTGCCGACCGATACCGGACGACGCGCCGATTATTACAAAATTTTTTCCTTCAAAATCAAATTTTACATTCATAAATTTTTAATAACCTCATTAGTAAGTGGTGAGTTAGTGAGTAGTGAGTTAGTAAGTAGTGAGGTAGTAAGTAGTGAGATAGTGAATAGTGGAAAAAACTACTTACTACTGACTATTTACTACTTACTAAAGTTAGTGAGTATTGGCTAACCGCTACATTTCCTCCGTTGGAAGGCAGATTAAATTTTTAAAATCGACTACCGCCGACGCTATCGACATACCCACGCCGAAACCGCTTAGCACCGATAAAAAATTCACCGGCTCATTAAGCCGCGCCATTTCGCACAAAGTCACGGGGATTGTTGCCGAGCTGGTGTTACCGATTCGCGCAGATTTAAACGGCACTTTTTCAAAAGGAACTTGTAACTGCGACGCGATATTTTCCAACATTAATTTATTTGCTTGGTGCAAAAAAAAGTTGCCGATATTCGACGCATCGACATTGGCAAAGTTCATCAAGTCAGATAAATTTTTCGGTACAAATTTTGTCGAAAAGTCCATAACCTGCGCGCCGTCCATAGTGACAAAATTTTCACGTACGTTAAGCGAATTATTTTCAAGTACGAGCGGGTTACGGTAGGCGCCGCGTTGCATGATTATGGCGTTGGAAAGTTCGCCGTAGGTTTGAATGTTGAAAGAAATTTTTTCGCCGCGACGTTTTGAAATAATCGCCGCTGACCCCGCGTCACCAAATACCGACAGGCAAGATATATCGTCAGCAAAAATATTTCGTGTAACGGTATCGCCGCACATCAATAAAACTTTGTCAAGATTCTGCACCAACGACGCGGCAACGTACAGACCATATACAAAGCCGGAGCAACCTAAATTTATGTCGAAAGTGGCAACGTCGCGGCTTAAACCTAATCTGTTATGAAGTACGTGACTTGTTGACGGTAAAAAATAATCGGGCGTCTGCGTCACGAAAATGACTGCGCGAATGTCCGATTTTTTAATATTCGTTGCAGTAAAAATTTTTTCAGCCGCCGCCGCGCAGAAGTCCGACGAACAGATTTTTTCAGCGGCGATACTGAAAGCCTCAAATCCCGTGCCTTTTTTCAGACGGGCAATTTTTTTATCCGCAACAAGATTTTTAAGCCGCTCTTCAATCGGTACGCGCCGACTTGAAACATAGGCGCTAACAAATTCTACGGCGGCATTTTCTACAGTTAAAAGCATTAGTCTTTACTCACAATGGAAAATAAATCGTTGACGGTTTTGGCGCTTTTAATTTCGTCCGGCAAAATCGGGCGTCTCAATCTTGCGTTGCAAAATGAAAGGAATGATACTAAGCTTAATGAGTCCCACTCTTCGACTTCGCTTAAATCTGTTTCAAGCGTCAATTCTGTTTCAGTGTCCATTATGTCGGTAAGCTGTTTAATAAATTCTTCTTTACTCAAATTTTTAATTGCTCCTTTAAATTTTAAATTTTAAATTCTTAATTTTAAAGTCTAACTTCTTAATTAAATTTCAACTGCCGGATTGCCGAAAACTTTTGCACCTGCGCGAACTTTTTTCAATACAACACTGCCCGTGCCGACATAAGCGCCGTCGCCTATTTTAACGTCCGGCAAAAGAATCGCGCCACTGCCGATAAAAACATTTTCGCCAATTTGCGCCCTGCCACCTACGTCTACGTGTGACATTATGCAGGTGTACTTGCCAACGGTTACGTCGTGACCAAGATAAGAGACATTGTTCATAACGGTAAAATCGCCTACCGTCACGTTATCGCTTATGCCGTTACCGAGACCGATAATAACGCCGTTACCGATTTTCGCCGCAGGAAAAATATGTGCGCGTTCACTGATAATGTTGATGAACTTTCCGCCGTGTGCCAAAATTTTTTCAATTAACTTTTTACGCGGCTCCGGCGTACCAATGGCGCATGTGAAAACGTCGTCCGGCTGAATTTCGTAGCTGTCAATGTCGCCTAAAACGGGATTATCGCCGGGCAATTTTGCGTATTCTTCAGGCGCAAGTTTAACGTCGCCGTCCAAAAAGCCCTTAATCGTCCACTCCGAATCAAATCCCGACGCCATTTGTGAATGCCAATAAACTTCACGGGCAAAACCGCCTACACCAATGATAACTAAATTTTTCATAACTGCAACCCCTTTTATAAAATTATGAACTAAAAAAAAATGGATGCATTGAAAGTAATTGACAAAAACTTTTCGGCAAAAATTTTTCAAGCCGCCCCAATCTGTAGCCGAAAAATTTTGCACCGTCACGAAAAATTGCACTTAAACAATCTGCCGGATTTTCCTTCCACAACGTTTTCAACTTCATCAGCACGAACTTTTTACCCGCACCTTCAGCACTGCCGAAAGTTTCACGTACCCAGCCTTCGCGCGAATGAAAGACGCCTATGTCAAAGTAGCGGTGAAATTCCTGCGCCGCAGTGTAATTGTGACTGTGATAAACCTGCGCGGCGGCATTGTAAAATATTTTCCAACCGTCAAGCAACATTTTGGCGGCAATATACATATCCTCGCACAAAATCACGTTGGAAGGAAAACCGCCGACCTTTTTAAGTGCGTCAACGCGATACGCCGCGAATGAATTTGAATTAAACGCCGTCTTAAGACCAAATTTTTTTCTGTCATCAAAAGATTTCAGCTGACTTTCGGCGGGATAATTGAATTGGCGTAAAATCTTCGCCTCAACCGTCGCGTCAATATGTGGAAGTTGCCGACCGTACGTCAAGCCTACTTTTGAATCGGCGTCGAAAATTTTTACAAGCGTCGATAAAGTTTTTTCGTCGTGCAGTAAAACATCCTGCGTCAAAAATATTATAACGTCGATTGAAAATTTTTCAAGCAAATATTCAAACGCAAGTTGCCGAGTCGCACCGTGATTAAAATTTTTTCGCTGTATCGGCAACACGTCAAAGCCGAATTTTTTTGCAAGCGTTACAGTGTCGTCTGTTGACTGCGAATCGGCGATTAACTTTTTCAGCGGCAAATTTTGAGCGGCAATTTGTTCAAGCAACGTTTCAAAATTTTTTCCCGCGTTTAACGTTGGAATTATTAAGCCGCAATTCAAGCTTGCAACCCCGTGAAAATATCCAGTGCGTGCTTTACAACGTCGTCCATATCGTAATACCGATATTCGGCAAGGCGTCCCACTACGTGAATCTGCGGGAACTTTGCAAGCTCGGCAGAATATTTTTCATAAGCCGCGCGCGCCTCGTCAGTGAAAACGGGGTAGTACGGTTCATTTTCGCCTTTAACGTAATTCTGCGGATACTCTTTTAAAATCGTGGTACGCGGTGACTGCGCGGGGTGAATATTTTTAAATTCGGTAATGCGCGTGAAGTCGTAGTTGTCGGGATAATTTACCGTCGGCGCCTCTTGATAATGCTCGGTATTGACCGTTTCAAATTTCATTTCTACACTGCGATAGGGCAGGACGCCGAATTTAAAATTGAAAAGCTCGTCAAGCTGTCCCGTATAAATTACCGTGCCGTCAAATTTTTGGTCAAACAAATAAATCTCGTCTTCGCGCAGATTTAAAATTTCGGCGCTGTCAGTATTCAGCATAAGCTTAATATTTTTATGCGCCAAAATATTTTCAATCAATTTCGTGTAGCCTTTACGCGGCACGGCTTGAAATCTGTCATTGAAATATCTGTCGTCGCGTCCGATAAAAATAGGAACTCGCGCAGTTACGGCGCCGTCAATTTGTTCAGGTGCTTTACCCCATTGCTTTTCGGTGTAGTGCAAAAAAATTTTTCTGTAGACATAATCAGCCAAAAAATGTAAAAGCGAATCCGCAGATTTTTTCAGCTCAAGAATTGGAACTTTCTGACCGTAGCCGTAATTTTTCAGTAAAGCGCCTTCTAAACGATCTGCCAAAAGTTTTGGAAAAACCTGTTGCAAGGTGTTGAAGTTAAACGGTATCGGTACAATTTGCCCGTCAACCATTGCCTTAACTCTGTGGTGATAAACGTCCCACTCGGTGAACTGCGAAAGATAATTCCAAACGTCCACAAAATCAGTATGAAAAAGGTGCGGTCCGTAACGGTGAATCAAAATGCCGTTGTCGTCAACCTCGTCAAAACAATTTCCGGCAACACGCTGACGGCGTTCAATCACCAAAACTTTTTTATCAGCCTGCGCGGCAAAACGTTCTGCCAATACTGCGCCTGCAAATCCCGCACCGACAATTACAACGTCAAACATTTTTCTTATTTGCTCCCAACAAATTAATTGCAAATTTAGGTTTTGTATCAGAATCAGCCTTAGAATCTGAATCAGCTTTAGCGTCATCTTTTACGCCTAAATCCACTTTAACTTCCGGCGCAATTTTCAGCGCACGCGCGGCGATATCGTGGCGGTAGTACATACCTTCAAATTCAATCAAATTCACGGCTTTATAAACTTTCTTCACGGCTTTATGAATATCCGCCGCCGTCGCAGTGACGCCTAAAACTCTGCCGCCACTCGTTACAAGTTGACCGTCAAGCATCGCCGTTCCCGCGTGAAAAATCGTAGTGGAAATTTTCGCCCGCATTAAACTTTTAATCGGAATATTTTTTTTGTACGCCTTAGGATAACCGCCGCTTGCCAAAACTACGCAGACCGCGCTTTTATCGCTCCATGAAATTTTTGCCTTGTCAA
>CAJOKY010000187.1 GCA_905235425.1 uncultured Selenomonadaceae bacterium | reverse complement strand
AAATACAGGAAATTCCACTAACAAGGAAATCTGTATATGTACCCGTACGTTAGCGGGGAATTCAAGCCTGTGGAGCGTCATACCAAACGCAAGTAGCTAAGGCAAAAGCGGACGCGATGAAACAGGAATGAGACATTAAAGTTTGTAGCTTTTTATAAGTTCTCAGTAACGGTTGATGAATACTATGGGCAGTATTCGTATTTATAAAGGTATGCCGCCATTGACTGAAGAACAACTTCAAAGAATTAGAGCCAATGCTCCCAAGTCTGATGATGAGATTGATTACAGCGATATACCGAAAATGACTGAAGAAGAACTTAAAAAGTTTAGACCGGCGCGGTTGCGTGAAAAAAATAAAAAGAATATAGCGAGTTAAAATTTTTGGGAGGAATTTGCGCAAATTATGGAAGAGAAAAAGACCGGCTCACTAGCGGGATTTTTAGTGCCGTCAATCATAGGAATTTTTTTGTTTATGATTCCGGTACAAGATGACGGCAAGTGGACGGTCATAGTAAAAATTATCGCTGACATTATCAGCAACGCGATAGGCGAATTTCTGCCGATACTGTGTCTGATAATCGTGACAACTTCCGCACTGCTGGGAATAATATTTTTGCACAAGCCGAATTTCATTGCGACGTACCCTATCGTTGCAAATACTTTTTCGACAACGGCGGTGTGGGTAGTAATACGAATTATCGGCGCAGTTTTTATTTGGCTTACGTACTTGGGCATTGACGCGGAGGACGGCAATGAAAGCGTCCTGCACATGATAACCTGCGCGGACGGCGGCGGCTTTGTACTGAACGATTTACTTTCCGTGTTGGTAGTAATATTTTTATTGGCAGGCTTGCTTTTACCGTTGCTTTTGGACTTCGGACTGTTGGAATTTATCGGCGCAATGCTGACAAAAATAATGCGCCCTGTCTTCACGATACCCGGACGCGCGGCGGTTGACTGTATGACTTCGTGGATAGGCGACGGCACGCTGGGCGTAATGTTGACGGCGAATCAGTACGAAGGCGGCTACTACTCAAAACGCGAGGCGGCTATAATCTCCACAACATTTTCCGCCGTATCGATAACCTTCAGCATTGTTGTATTGGCGCAGGTTGACTTAATGGAATATTTCGGCGCGTACTACCTTTTAATCTGCGCGGTCGGCTTTGTCTGCGCCGTAATTCTGCCGAGAATACCTCCACTGTCACTTAAGAAAGACGAATTTTTGGTAGAAGGCAAGGCAATGGGTGAACAGTTGCCGGAAGGTTACACTTCGTCATTTCAGTATGGATTAGCCTTAGCGCGTCAACGTGTAGCGGAATTTCGCGGCGTCGAACAGTTCATGGAAAGCAGTATAAAAAATGCGGCGGGTATGTGGTTCGGCGTGTTGCCGGTAGTTATGTGTATCGGTACGCTTGCATTGGTTTTGGCGAACAACACAACGATTTTTGACGTGATGGGTAAACCTTTCATGCCGCTTTTAAATTTACTCGACGTACCTGAAGCAGAGGCGGCGTCAAAAACTATGATCGTCGGCTTTACTGATATGTTTACGCCGTCAATTATCGCGGCAAGTACAATAACCGCGCCGATGACAAAATTTATTGTCGCGGTAATTTCAGTAACGCAGTTGATTTATTTGTCGGAAGTCGGCGGCTTGATTCTCGGTTCAAAAATCCCCGTAAGCTTGCCGGAACTTTTCATTCTCTTTTTGGAGCGTACGATTATCAGTCTTTTAATCGCCGCTCCTGCCGCACATTTTATTTTCGGCTAAATATTGAATAGGTGGTGACTTCAATGGCGAATATTAAATTCGGTGACATCATTTACGTTAAACGCGATTGCGAAATTTTCGGCTACAAACATTTCGGCGTTTACAGCGGCGATAAAAAAGTTATTCACTACACGAAGGATAATAACAGCGGCGATTGTATGGACGGAATTATTCGCGAAACGTCGTTGAAACGTTTTCTTGACGGTGACAATAATTGTTATGCTATCGATTTTGATCAATTCGGTTATCGCAAGGGTGATCATAAAATAGATGTTCCTTCGCATGGACTAGGTTCAAATGTTGTAGGTGCTGTGGGCGGTGTAAGCCTTTTTGAAATTATCAAAACGTGTAAATGGATTTATGATTTACTTTTCGGTGAAGAAAGAAAATTGTATTCGCCGGAAGAAACAGTACGTCGCGCCCGTGAACATACGAAGGCTGGTAAAAATCGCGGTTACAATTTATTTTTGCATAACTGCGAGCATTTTGCAATTTGGTGTAAAACCGGAATTGCTGAATCCGAACAAGTAGATAGACTGATTCAAGCGTTGACCGATCACCATGACGTAATTGTATATTAGAGTTATTTAAATTTGAAATTCAATTTGTAAATAAAAACGACGAGCCGTCATAAGCCCGCCGTTTTTTTGTTGCAAAATTTATTACGGCTAGTCGATACCAATCATTCCGTACTTGCCAAAATTGAAAGTATAGACATTTTCAAAATTTCCCATCATCATTGCGCCAATAGTAGCTCCACATCTTCCGGCTACAAGGCAATTACACGTAGAAAGAATTAAAACTTGTGAGAGATATTCTCTGCCCAAAAGATATGGATCATTTTCCCTTTTTATGTGATAAAGTGCAATAGGTAAAGCGTTTTTTTCGTCATAATATATATATATTCTATCAAGAATTACGCAGGTATCTTGAAAAATATTTTTAAAAGTCTGTATGATTTTTGCATCTTCAGATGCTAAAAAGATTTTATTACAATGCCATTCATTCATTTTTTCAATGACTTTGGTCAAGGCATATTCAATCGGCGGCTGTATGTAATGCCCGTGTGGTCTTCTGGCTAAATAATCCGTCCCGCGCAATACCACTCCCAATACACGATCATTAGGCGCAAATAATTTATTACGTAAGCTGATAATTTCTTCGTACAATTTTGGCTGAACCTGCAACAAGCCGAGCTTTACAAGCATACGCCATTCAGTCAATAATCCATTTGTATTTTCAAAAAAAGCATTACCACTTCCGGGACGTTCGTCGCCGTCAATCCAATGTGCAGAGGCTAACAAAACATTTTCGCCGTTATAAGCCTCTTCTAAGGTTACTCCTACCGGTTGACGAAAATAATATTCCCACGCATTTTCTTTTCCAACCAAATTTGGATCAAGGTAAATGCTGGGGTAATTTTGCATATCAACAACAGGCAGATAACCTTTTTTAAGCGCATCGCAAATTTGTCCGGCAAAAAATACGTAATACGCAAACAGTCCACCCATATCGCCGGGTTTACGGCGCATTATGTAAAAAGTAGGACGGCTACTGCCCCCCCCCTTGCCGGATGTAGTGTTCATTCCAATGTTGATCTAAGAGTTCCAATTAAAATGTCCTTTCCACAAATTATATCGCTATCGATTAAAATATTTTTATAAAATTTTATATTAATTAAGTTTAATCGTCAAGCATAACTAAAACGACGAGCCGTCATAAGCCCGCCTTTTTTTTATTTATAATACGTCTGCTGAAATTATTTCTTTTTCATAAGCGCGGCGCCTGCATTCCACGCCTTGCCGACTTTTTCGCCGACAACGTAGTAGCCGTTTTGGAATTGGTCAAAAATCAGCGCGTTAATCTTCGCAGGATCGACTTTGCCTTTTTCGTCCAAAACATTTTCATCCGCGCAGGCGTTTACAATTTTTCCAACTACCGCGTGAAGATTTTCAGTCTCGACAATTTCCAAAAGTTCACATTCCATAGTTACGGGAAATTCTTCAATAATCGGCGCGTTGACGTGCGAACTTTTTACCTCGTGCAAGCCGGAACGTGCAAATTTATCTGCCATTTTATTGCCTGTAGCGATGCCTAAAAAATCCGCCTCCGCCATATGTGCTTTATCGGCAATGCTCACGGTGAACGCCTTGACTGCGCGAATATTTTTCGTCGTCTTATGATCCTCGTCAATGAAAAGCGTGATTTTATCCATGTCGCTAATCATGCCCCACGCCGCATTCATCACGTTTGGTACGCCGTTTTCGTCATAAGCCGCTATCATAAGCACCGGCATCGGGAATACTGCTATTTTTGTTTCAATGTCTTTTTTCAAAATAACACGTCCTTTCCTTTGATATCATTTTAACATTTTTTGTCAACAATTTTTTTCAGTAAAATTTTATTATGTAGCCGCCAAAATCAATTTTGCGATTTCTTACGGCGTCGCGTCAACTAACCAAAGGCAATATTGTTTTTTGTTATTTAAAAATTCTCGGCATTGTATCACCTCGCATTTCAATTATAGCATAAAAAAAGCCCCGACAAACATTTTATCGGAGCTAAATGTTATTTTGAAATTTGAAAATTTTTTACTTAAGCCAATTAAAAATTTCGTCATAAATTTTTGTAATTTCATCCGGTCGGTCAGTGCCTAAAAGATTGTCTGAAATTTCTCCGCCGGCATTTTTCCGAGCATATGCCAGCCATTTATATGAAATTCGCAAATTTTTAACGTCGGCAGGATTAATTTTTAAATCTGTGCCGGAAATTGCAGGATTTAATTCATCAGCCTCATTTATGGAAATCATTTCGATAATTTTCCATTCGCCGGAAATTTTTTCAACGCGATACAAAATTCTCATGTACGAAGTCAAAACGGCATCTTCGCCGTTGATTTTTACCGAGCGAACAGTAGTTGTCGGATATTCAACAAATGCACGGTTTTTATTCAAATGTATCAAAGCGCCGCCACAGCGATTTACATTAAAATTTTCAGCCGAACTTTCGGCGGGGTGTTGCCCAACAAAAGAATTGACATTGCCGCTCTGCCAACTGGTACGAATCACGGCATTTTCCGCAAAGCAATTTTTATGTTCGTCATTGCGATGTGTCACGCGATACATTCTTTCGCCGATTATCAGCTGATTTATTTGTTCATGATCAGATATTTTTTCAGCAAGACACGGCGTCGATAAAATAATCAATGCCATAAAAATCATAAAGAATTTTTTCATCATCGCACCGTTACTGAGAACTTATAAAAAGTTACAAACTTTTATGTCCCATTCCTGCTTCACCGCGTCCGCTTTTGCCTTAGCTACTCACGTTTTCTTGACGCTCCACAGGCTTGAATTCCCCGCTAACG
>CAJOKY010000186.1 GCA_905235425.1 uncultured Selenomonadaceae bacterium | reverse complement strand
CGTGACGGCAGGCAGTGCGGCGGAAGTTTGCGGTTTTCAACTTTTGAATAACCTGCGTCAAAAAAATATCGCGGCGACAATGGATTTCGCGTCTCGCAGTATGAAAGCGCAGATGAAACAGGCGGCTAAATCCGGCGCTAAGTTCGCGCTGATAATCGGTGACGATGAAGTTAATGAAAACGCTGTTACCGTTAAAAATCTAGAAACTGCCGCGCAGGAGAAAATTTCTATTGACGAAGTAGCCGCGCAGATTTTTATTAAATAGGGGGTAGAGGGTAGGAGGTAGGGAGTAGGTAGGAGGTGCTAGCTTTAACCCCCTAACACCTAAAATAGCTGGTAGGGAGTAGGAGGTAGAGGGTAGAATCTACGAGCTAATCCCTAACACCTACAATCTACCCCCTACCCTCTACAATCTACCCTCTACCCCCTAAAAGCTAACACCTAACACCTAACATTAAGGAGATTGTTAAATTGTATGCAGGAACATTCGGAGCTACAACTCAAGGCGTCGACGGCTTAATAATCAAGGTTGAAGTGGACAGCGCCAACGGTATGCCGTCATTTGATATAGTGGGCTTGCCGAGTACTTCTGTTCGCGAATCAAAAGAAAGAGTTCGTACGGCGATAAAAAATTCCGGCTTGCGTATGAAAATGGAAAAAATTACAATTAACCTTGCACCGGCAGAAGTCCGAAAAGAAAGCTCCGGTCTTGACTTGCCGATAGCCATAGGAATTTTGGCGGCGCAGGGTGCAATTTCAGCTGTAAAATGCCGCAATTTTTTATTTGTCGCCGAATTGTCATTGGAAGGTAAGCTCTGCCCCGTCAACGGTATTTTGCCAATGACTGTAACGGCGCGGGAGAACGGCATAACAAAAATTGTCGTCGCTAAAGATAACGTCAATGAAGCTTTACTGGTTGACGGTATAGAGGTTTACGCGCCTTTAAACCTTTTGGAATTGGTGGATTTTTTAAATGACGAGGTAAAGCTTGACGCGGAAAAATCTTCGCCTGTCGAAAAGACGGAAGAATTTATAGAAATGGTTGACGATTTCGCGGACGTACAAGGTCAATTTATGGCTAAGCGTGCGTTGGAAGTTGCGGCGGCAGGCGGTCACAACGTCTTAATGGTCGGCGTACCTGGATCCGGCAAGACAATGCTTGCTAAGCGTATGAATACCATTTTGCCGGAATTGACACGCGAAGAGGCGTTGGAAGTCACGAAAATTTACAGCGTTGCAGGGAAGTTGGGAAGAAACGGCGGCTTAATGACCGAAAGACCCTTTCAAAATCCCAATCACGATGCATCAATGGCGGCTATTATCGGCGGCGGCAGTAATCCCAAGCCGGGACAAGTCACATTGGCGCATCACGGCGTACTTTTTCTTGACGAGTTGCCGGAATTTAGACGCCCTGTCATTGAGGCGTTGCGTGAACCTTTGGAAGAGCGGCAGATTACAATAAGTCGTGTAAACGGGACTTTAACGTTTCCGTCAAGTATGATTTTAATTTGTGCGATGAATCCCTGCCAGTGCGGCTGGCGCGGCGATAAAGATCATCATTGCCAATGTTCAGAGTATGACGTACAAAGATATATGCGTAAACTCTCTGGTCCGTTGCTTGACAGAATTGACATTCATATAAGAGTGCCGCGCGTACCGTACAAGGATTTAAGTTCCAAACGTCGCGCAGAACCTTCAAGCGAAATTAGAAAGCGCGTTTCTGCCGCACGTCAAATTCAGCTTAAGCGCCTTGAAAAATATCATTTATTCTGCAACGCGCAGATGAATCACGCAATGTTGCAAAGTCTTTGTACCATGTCGGAGCAGGCGGAAAAACTTTTGAAGGACGTGTTTGAGACGAAAAAACTTTCAGCGCGTTCATACGACAGAATTATAAAGGTCGGTCGCACCATTGCCGATTTGGACGGCGGCGCGGATTTAATTTCAGATAAACATATTGCAGAGGCTATCAAACTTCGCAACGATTTAGATTTAGACTTAAAATAAAATGTTCAAGATAAAATTCAGCCGCGAAATTGATATGTTGCACGGCTCTTTGTGGGATAAAATAATTTTATTCGCCTTGCCGCTGTCACTAACCGGCGTCATGCAACAACTTTTTAACACGGCGGACGTTGCGGTACTCGGTCAATTCGTAGGCAAAAACGCCATCGCCGCAGTAGGAAATAACGTCGCCTTAGTCGGCTTGCTTGTAAGTTTGCTTATGGGCTTAAGCTTAGGCGCAAACGTCGTAATCGCGCAGTTTATAGGTGCAAGAAAATTAACTCACGTTCGTGACTCGGTACGCACGGCGTTTTTTTTGTCGATAGTCATGGGCTTGATAATCTGCGCGGCGGCGGAAGTTTTAGTTAATCCCGTATTTGAACTTTTAAAAGTGCCGGACGCGGTTGCACCGATGGCGGAAACTTATTTGCGAATTTACGCGCTGGGTTTACCGTTCATAAGCATTTACAATTTTGAGGCGGCGATTTTCAGAAGTAAGGGCGACACTCAAACGCCGTTAATTGCACTGGCGGCGGCAAGCGTTTTAAATATTGCGCTAAATTTAATTTTTGTCATCCAATTTGACACAGGTATAAACGGCGTGGCTTGGGCTACGACGATATCAAACGCGGTAAGCGCGGCGATTTTGTTTTACGCGCTACTTCATTCAACCGGCTTGGTGCGGTTAAGATTGGATAAAACCTCTGTCGATAAATCCTGCTTGAAAGAAATTGTGCGAATCGGACTTCCCGCCGGCATTCAAGGCATGGTGTTTTCGCTGTCAAATTTGCTGATACAGGCGGCGATAAATACACTGGGACCCGATGCAATGGCGGCGTCTGCGGCGGCGTTTACTGTTGAGATAAATGTTTTCTGTTTGACAATGGGATTTGGACAGGCGGCGACAACTTTTGTAAGCCAAAATTACGGCGCAGGAAATTTGCCGCGTTGCAAACAGGCTACTTGGACGGCGCTAAAAATCAACGTGATTTTAATGCTGATTTTATCGGCGGCAATTCTTTATTTCGGTGAAAGTCTTGTAAGATTTTTCAATGAAGATGCGGAAGTCGTACGGCTCGGCGTCATTCGCCTTTGGTACATAATCGCGCCGGAAATTATCAGCGTCGTTATGGAAATTGTTTCAGGCGCATTGCGCGGCTACGGGATATCACTTGCACCGGCGATTATAACTTTAATCTGCGTCTGCGGCATAAGAATCACATGGGTTTTCACTGTTTTTAGAGAAATTCCTACCTACGCGGCTCTGATGACGGTTTACGGCGTCAGCTGGTTTGTGACAATGATATTTTTAATTTTGGCTTATCGCCACTACGTGAAGAATTTAAAGGCGCTTGAGATAAATTAAAACTTTGCAACAAAAAACCCCTCCAAAATTTGGAAGGGCTTTTTTTATTTGGTACGGTGAAAATTTTACGCTTCGCCGGTTATCATTTCAGTTTGAAGCGCGGCAAGCGGATCTGTCGCGTTGACTTGCGTCAAATTATCTTCCGCAAGAATCTCTTTATCAGCTTCCGTAATTTCATAAACGTGCGAAATATCGGCGATATCAACAGTATGTTTTTGAAGTCCTGACTGTACGATAATTTTAGTGACGCCGTCCGCCATTGTAACGCCGGTAATTACGCCGCTCATATTTTGAGTGGTGACAACGGGCTTGCCTTCTTCGTCGGCGCTTTCAATAGACATTTCCCAATCTACGCCTTTACCAATCATGCCGCTAAGCTGTCCGACAAGTACGGAAGTGTCCATATTTGAAACAAGCGTGTTGATTTGTGAAAGCGAATCATTCATATTCGTCATTTGTTCAAGTGACGAGAATTGCGCCATTTGCGCTACAAATTCGCTGTTGTCTTGAGGATCCGTTGGATCCTGATTTTCCAACTGCGTAATGAGCAATTTCAAAAAGGCGTTTTTATCAAGATCATTTGTCTTAGTTTCCGCCGCCTTAGACGCTTCATAAGCCTCCGCGTTGTACGTCACGCCGTTCACATTTATCGTGTTAAGTGAACTTGCCATTTTTTTCATCTCCTTAATATTAGAGGGTAGGAGGTAGGGGGTAGATAGTAGGTAGTAGGAAAACAACCCTCTACCCTCTACTTTCTACTCTCTACCCTCTACAATCTAAACTTTATAGTCGACGCCGTCCGCCGAAAGAGTGTCTGTCACGGGATTAAGCGCCTCTACATCCTCTTCCACCGCCGCATCATAATCAACCGCGCCGCGATTGCCTCTTTGTTGCTGATTCTGTTGCCATGCCTGCTGACCTTGCCCGTTAAGCAAACTGTCTTCATTGAGACCGGCGTAAACTTCGACATTGTCAACCTTAATTCCTTGTTCGTTAAGCTCTTGTCTAAGGTGAACAATGGAATTTTCGATAATCGCGCGAACCTGCGCGTTGTCGCTGTAGAAACTTGCCGTAACCGCGCCGTTCGTACCTACCGATACTCTCAATGTCAATTCGCCGAGATGTTCCGGTTTAAGCTGAATAACCATTTCAGTATTGGTATTTGTGCGAATCATACGCGCTTGCTCAACAATCTGCGTAGGTACGTTGAAATCTTCGCGCGGCGCTTGCATAACTTCAGGCGCTTGTACCTGCGCTGTAGGCTGACTTTGTGTATTGTTCAATGCCGCGATATTTCCCGCGAAATTTTCTGCGCCCTGCGGCACTTGTTCGGCGGCTTGTGTTTCAACCTGCGCGGTCATTGGTGTAAAAGTCTGTTGGAAGTTTTGAGGTGCCTGCTGATTTTGATTGAATTGACGCGAAAAGTTTTGCAACGGCATTAACGGCTCTGTAGCCGGTCTTGTATCGTCAACTTGAACATTTACGCCGAGCATATCTTCTACAAACTGCCGATTGACTGTCTTTGAATCAAGTTGCGGTTGCAGTGAATTTACCTGCGGCTGAATTTCTGCGCCGAATTGTTGTTGCTGAAATTGCGGCTGCGCTTGCAGTGTCGGCTGATTTGTCATAAGCGGCTGAATATTTTCTTGCAGGGGTTGTAACGTCGCTTGATTAGTCATAAGCGGCTGAATATTTTCTTGCAGGGGTTGTAACGTCGCTTGATTAGTCATAAGCGGCTGAATATTTTCTTGCAGAGGTTGCAACGTCGCTTGATTCGTCATAAGCGGCTGAATATTTTCTTGCTGAGGT
>CAJOKY010000185.1 GCA_905235425.1 uncultured Selenomonadaceae bacterium | reverse complement strand
CCTTCAAAAATTTTTCGGTAATTGTACCATAAAACTTTGTTGTATTCATCAATCCGATTATAAGTTTTCAGATTGACGTAACACTTTAGGTATACTATACTTTGTGCGTTTTGGTTAAGGAGGGGTTTTTTTGAAAACAATTTTAGCTGCGACGGTGTTCAGCGCTATTACTTTTTTAGCCGCGCAGATTTCAATTTGTCACGCCGATATGCCGCCTAATGAAATGTACTTGGGCGGTGTAGGTTACGGTACGTCGATTGACAAATTGATTGAACTGCATGGGAAGCCGGAGGCTGATTATAGCGGCTATGAAAATTCCGCAACTTATGTTTACGGCGGAGATAAAATTGTATTGATTCACTACAACCGCGACACGAAAAAAATACACGGCGTGCAGACTTTGAAAAATTCCGATTGGAATACGCCCGGCAGTATCGGCATTGGCAGTAAAATTTCAGACGCGGTGAATTTGTACGGCGAACCAAATTACAAAAAAGTAGGCTACACGAAAACCGCTTATTGCTACGTTCATCAGACGTACGATAATATTTTGAAAAGAAATGTGCGTGATTATGGATTTTTTATCGGCGTTGACAATGCAAGCGGCATAATTATGGAGCTGAAAATTTGCGGCGATACAGACTTCACGACGTTTGAAGAGATTATCGGCGGCACAATGGATGATATTAGTGAGTAGTGATTAACAGCTGAAAAATAAATTTGAGGTAAAGGCTATGTTTAAAAAATTTTTAATCGCGATTATAGCTTTAACCGTACTTGTCGCGGCTGAATTAAATATCGGCAACGCCATGATTGCGCCAAATGAAATATATTTAGGCGGTCTTAGGTACGGTTCAAAGGTTGACGAAATGAAAAATCTGCACGGTGAACCCGACGCAATTTTTTTCGGCACTGAAGGCTACGAAACTTGCGAATACGCCGACGGCGCAAAAATCACTTACCAAAAATCTTCAGGGCAGATTAAAAGCATTATCGTAACGGGAGACACTTTGAATTGGCGCGGCGATAAAAGAATCGGCGTCGGTATGAATATTGAAGAGTGGCTGGAATGGCACGCTACACCGGAACTTGTCAAGGAAGGCAATACAAAAACTGCGTACTTGTATTTTCATTACCAATCAGATCCCGTACTGCATGAAACTTTTCGCAACGCCGGACTTTTTATCGTCTTCAACAATGCAAGCGGCATCATTACCGAAATGAGAATTTACGGCGACACTGATTTTGCGACGTTTGAGGAAAGTTTTGAATCGGTAATGGCGGAATTGGTAAGATAAATTATGAAAAAAATCTCTATCATTACAATACTTGCCGCTACAATTTTATTCGCGCAGATTGGCAGCTGTAAAACTAAAATGCCGCGTGATGAAATGTACTTGGGCGGACTTACAAACGGCTCGTCTATTGCCGAGATGAAAAAAATTTACGGTACGCCGACAGAAGACGGTATGGGTTTTGAAGAAAACAGAATGTGCAGGTACGGCGAAGGCGTCTTGATTAAGTACAACACGCTTGAAGAAAAAATTCAATCCATAATCGTAACGCGCGATAGCGGCTGGGTGTCACCTTCCGGTTTTCGTGTCGGCGGAAATATTAGAATCGTACAAAATTTTTACGGCAATCCCGAATACAGCTTAAGCGGCGATACAAAAACCGTTTATATTTATTTTTACGGCGGCAGAAGGAAGTATGAACCGGAAATTGGCTTTTTAGTGTTATTTGACAATAACAGCGGCAGAATACTTGAACTCGGCGTTCACGGTGATACTACGGATGAAAAATTTTACAAGTATTATGAAGATATGGCGGAAAAAATGGTAGAGTGATTGAGAGGAAAAATTTTAAATGAAAATAGCGTTATTGGTAGTCTATTTCGCGGTATTGGTCGGAATAGGGCTTTATTGCAGAAAACATACTACGGACGTAGACGGCTTTGTATTGGGCGGACGTTCAGTCGGACCCTGGCTTACTGCGTTTGCTTACGGCACTTCGTATTTTTCGGCTGTAGTTTTTGTAGGGTACGCGGGACAATTCGGCTGGCGTTACGGTATCGCGGCGACATGGGCAGGTATCGGCAACGCGTTAATCGGCTCATTAATGGCGTGGTTTATTTTGGGCAGACGCACAAGGATAATGTCACAGCACCTTGACTCGGCGACAATGCCGCAATTTTTCGGCAAGCGTTTTGGATCGGACGCATTGAAAATCGGCGCGTCAATTATAATTTTTATTTTTATGATTCCCTACACCGCGTCTCTGTACAACGGACTTTCGCGCCTTTTCGGCATGGCGTTTGATATCGATTACTCAATCTGCATTACGCTCATGGCGGTATTAACGGCGATTTACGTAATAGCAGGCGGCTACATGGCAACGGCGATAAACGATTTTATTCAAGGAATGGTAATGTTGATAGGTATCAGCGCGGTAATTTACGCTGTACTCGAATCAAAGGGCGGCTTTATAAACGCGCTTGACGGATTGGCACGCATTACTGATGAAACGGTTTCAACTTCGCCTGGTATTTTTGCGTCATTCTTTGGACCCGATCCATTGAATTTATTATTTGTGATAATTTTAACGTCACTCGGTACGTGGGGATTGCCGCAGATGGTACAAAAATTCTACGCGATAAAAAATGAACAGGCAATTCAAAAGGGTACGATAATCTCAACGTTATTCGCGGTAGTCGTAGCAGGCGGCTGCTATTTTCTCGGCGGATTCGGCAGACTTTTTTCAGACCAAATAGACATTAAAGCTAACGGCTTTGACTCAATAGTACCGACAATGCTTTCCGGCTTGACAGAGGGCATGATAGCGCTGGTAGTGATTTTGGTTTTATCGGCGTCAATGTCAACGCTGTCATCATTGGTTATCGCGTCAAGCTCGACTTTGACGATAGACCTTTTAAAAGGCGCGTTTATGAAAGATATGAGTGAGGCTCGGCAGGTTTTCATAATGCGCGTGTTAATCGTGGTATTCATAGCAATTTCGGCGATATTGGCGCTGATTCAGTACAACAGCTCGGTGAACTTTATCGCGCAGTTAATGGGGATATCGTGGGGCGCAATGGCAGGATCATTTTTAGCGCCGTTTATGTATTCGCTTTACTCAAAGAAAGTCACGACGGCGGCTTGTTGGACGTGTTTCATATTCAGCAGCGTGTTAATGACGGCTAACATGTTAATTCGACCGGCATTTCCCGCAATAATGCAGTCACCGATAAATGCAGGCGCTATCGCAATGTTAGCGGGATTGATAATTGTGCCGATTGTCAGCGCTATAACTCCCGCGCCGGATAAAAAATTGGTTGACCACGCGTTCACCTGTTATGACA
The DNA here is from genome assembly GCA_905235425.1 of uncultured Selenomonadaceae bacterium. GTDB lineage: Bacteria > Bacillota > Negativicutes > Selenomonadales > Selenomonadaceae > Quinella. Next base: position 1,824 of record CAJOKY010000185.1, on the reverse strand, counting down.
AAGAAACTACCGTGCCGATAAGCATGGCTCTCGGTAAAAATAAGTAGTAAGCAGAGAGTAGATTGTAGAGGGTAGATTGTAGTAAGTAGTTGGTATTAAAAATTTTACCCTACTTACTACTTTTATTTTATAAAAATTAAATTTAACTATGATAATTTTGAAAAATGTTGTAAAATATGCTTGAATGGAGGTTGGTATTATGACTTTATCGGAGTGGTTAGAATGCAATGAATGTGACGAAGAACGACGCGTGGCGTGGGCAATTAAATTGGCACAGTTGTCGGCTCAATGTACGGACGGACACTTAAACCCTGAAAGAATCGACGTTGACGCGCAGGAAAATTTAACTTTAAATGAATCTGATATTTTTTTGGAAGAGTATTCAGCACCGGAAACTTTTAAAGATAATGACATTCGCGATTTTTCTACGACCGTGTTTTCTTGCGGCATTATCATAGACGAATTGTTAAGAAAAGCCGCGTACACTAATTTTAGAGAATTGACAGAATACATAGAAGGCGATGCCGACACATGGTTTAAGCCTTGTCAAAATGACGCACTTGAAGATATTTTGCGTGTATGTCTAGGTGCTGTGCAGTTACGTCCTCAAACGCCGGAGGATTTAAAAAAACTATTTCTGAACAATGAAAAAATCACGCAGTATTTACAGAATCACCCCGAAAATAAATGGGCAAGCTACAATAATAATTCTGCGGATAATCCTGCTGAAGAAGATACCGGCTTGGCAATCGGCATTGATTTGGGTACAAGTAATTCAGTTGTGGCTTATTACAAAGACGGGCGATATAATTTTCTTGAAGTAAAGAGCAGGCGCTTGATTCCTTCAGCAATATTTTTCAGAGATGTTGACCAAAATAAATGGGTGTATGGAAATGCCGCGTTAAGTCGAGGAGTAATGTATCCCGCCGCTTTGTTTAAGCATTTCAAACGGCATATTGGTGAAAGTCAATTCCAAACTTTTCACGTCGAGCCGCACGGTACAAAAGACACTTCTGTTAAGCGCAAATACATAATCGATACAAATATTTTCATTGAAGATCCGCGCATTTTGGAAGGATTTGGTGATGACGTTGAAATTTTAATTCCCAAAACCGTTTATGAAGAATTGGGACGAAGAAAAAATTCTAAAAACACGCAGGACGAGGTGGAAGTTGTCTTGCAGTCCATTGAGGATCATAAGGATATTATCAGCTTGGAAGATTCTCATCCCGAACTTTTAACTGCAGATATGTTTCAATCTGCCGATAAAAATAACAATGACCGTAACGACAGCAAAATTTTGAGTGTAGCGCTTTACCATGACAGTGACAAAACATTTCTCATTTCAAATGACAAAGTGCTTGCTCAAAAAGCCGAATGGCAAAAGCATAAATTTCATGTACAAAATTATGAAACATTCAGCCTGTATCGTCACGTCACCTCACAAAGCAATACTGCTGACGAATTAAAACTTACAGGAAAAGACGGCGCGGCATTTTTCTTGCAATTTTTAAGAAATGAAATTCGTAAAAAAATAGGTTATGTCAATAAAGCCGTCATTACCGTACCGCAGGAATTTAGCGCCATTCAGCACAACGAGATTAAGGAAGCCGCTATACAAGCAGGTTTTACTGAAATTGAACTTCAAAAAGAACCTATGGCTGCGGCGGTTGCCTACGGGCTTGAGTTGAGTGAAGACCAAACCATTCTTGTATACGACTTTGGCGGAGGAACTTTTGATGTAACTGTACTTCGTATTTCAGACGGCAATTTTATTCGCTTAACGTCCGGCGGCGACGATAAACTTGGCGGCGAAGATTTTAC
>CAJOKY010000184.1 GCA_905235425.1 uncultured Selenomonadaceae bacterium | reverse complement strand
TGTACCGAAATATTTAAAAGCGCGGCAAGTTCGCCCAAGTGCGGCGTCAAAATCGGCACTTGCTTGCAATTTTTCAACTCCTCCGCAGTACCGTTAAAAGCAAAAATCGCGTCCGCGTCAATTACAAGCGGCTTGTCAACGGCTAATACAAACTTTCGTACAAAATCAAGCGTTTCATCTGCGCGACCGAGTCCCGATCCGATTAATACGCAGTCAAATTTTTCAACCGCTTTAATCAGCGTTGCCAATGCCGCATCGCCGCCGATAATCCCGCTTTTCAATTCTGCAAGCGGCAACGTCATGACTTCTGTAAGTTTGACTTCGTACAAGTCATTTATACTTTCGGGAACTGCCAATGTTACGAGACCGGCGCCGATTTTTAATGCCGACATTGACGCAAGACAAGCCGCGCCTGTCATACCGCTTGAACCGGCGATAACCAAAATTTTACCGCAACTGCCCTTGTGTACGTCGCGTTTTCGCGCAGGTAACAGCGTCGCGGCAAGTTCATCATCTAAAAGCGTCTGATGAATATTTTCTGCCAAAAGTTTTTTCGGTATGCCGATATCGTCAATGATAAGCTTGCCGACGTACGACGCGGCGGGGCAAAGATAATGCGCGATTTTCGGCAGACCGAGTGAAACAGTCCCCTTCGCATTAATCGCCACCTCACCTACAACGCCGGTATCAGCCTCAACGCCGGATGGAATATCAATCGCAATTATCGGCTTATTGGCGGCATTGGCAAGACGAATCAGCTTTAATGCATTGGGGCGAAGTTCGCCGCTGAATCCCGTACCCAAAATACCGTCAATAATCGCGTCTGAAAATCTCAAATTGACTTTAAGACGTTCCCACGCTCTGTCGTTATCGAGTTGCTGAATTTCGACGCCCATCGCCTTCATAATGGTAATTTGAACGTTGAGTGATTCGGTACGGTGATCCGCATTGCCCGTCAAAAAAATTTTTATATTGGCGCCGCTGTTCGACAAATACCTTGCCGCCGTCAATGCATCGCCGCCGTTATTGCCGCTGCCTGCCAATACGCAAATACTTTTCTTGTCAACACTGCCTAAAATTTCTTCAGTAAACTGCGCGACACGGTGACCGGCACTCTCCATAAGCGAAAGTTCCGGCAAGCCGTATGCTTTTATTGCCGCGTCGTCAATATCGTGCATTTGTTTAGCCAATGCAACTTTCAAATTTACACCACCTCTTTTAAAAATTACTTTTTCGCCAAGATATAACTTTCGTCCAAACGCGTACAAATTTCATCAAATGCAACTGAACCGTCAAGGCGAATAGTATACCAACTTTTTTTGTTCATATGGTAGCCGGCAAAATATTTTATCCCGTCAACAAAATTTTTCAAGTCATCGGGTTTACCGCGCAGATCCAAAATTTCTACGTCATTGTCTGAATCAAGTCCCAACTTTCGCTCGGAAATTTCCATGACAAGACCATACCATTTCTTACTGTCCTGCCGACGCCATATCGCGGCATTGGGATATTTCTCCCATAAAAATTCCAATTCGTCGCCGTACTTGTCGCGAACGTAGCTGATAAGATTTTTTGTCAACGTCGCACGAAAAATATTTTCTTCACAGCAATGCTCTTCAAATGCCGCTAAAATTTCTTCGTACTCACTGCGAACCGCGCCGACATAACTTCCCGCCGCATTTTCTACAAGATGCAAAATATATTCTTCGCCGAAAGTATCCTTGACTTCAGAAAAAAGTTTGTCCGCCTTGTAAGTCAGCGTCAATGTAAGTTGCCTGTCACAGATATTTTTTTCGTACTGCCAACCGTCCGCCGTATTGTGAAAGCCGAATTTTTCAAGTGTATTCTCGGCAACGGTTTTATTTTTCAAATTTACTTCACGCATTTTTGAACATTAAATCATTGCGCCGTTATAACCCAAAGATAATTTTTCGCGCAGATTTTTTTAACTTTCTCAACCTGTTGCGGCGTTAAACCTTTCAATGAATAAAGTTTTGACGTATCGTCTACAAGCGGCACTTGCTGAACTTTGAAACCTTTCGACTTCAAAAATTTAAGCGCATCTGCCGACGAACCAAAAGAATTAAGATAAAGCGGCTCACCGAAAAGATTTTCGTACATATCCTTAGTTTCTTTGTAAAGCGTATTCGCGGCATTTTCACCGTACAACGCGGCGGCAAGCTCCTTGAACATATCGTCCAGTACAAAATCGGTAGTGATAAAGCAACCGCCGTGTTTCTTCAAAACTTCACGGAAAATATTAAGCATTGCGTCAGTGCGCGGCTTAGTCAAATAAATTTGCAGACCTTCTTCGATAATGCAAATTTTACCGCTGAATCTGTCTGCCGCCGCCATCATTGTATCGCGATCTTCGGCTAATACTTCTTCATAGACGAGATTTTTTTTGTACTGCGGCTTAATGAATTTCGGAATAATCTGCGTTGCGGAAAGTGCAATGGCGTTGAGTTCAGCACCGAAATATTTTCTGCCGTCATTTACAAAAGTAATGGCGCGGGGAGTGTAGCCGCCGCCGATATCGATAATGTTTTTGTAGTCGGCTTTTTGTACGTACTGCGCGGTTGAGGCGTAGCAAAGCTCTTGATAAACGCCGTTAAGCTTTTCAAGCCTGTCGTAGTCTTTCAGATTTTTTTTGCCGTAAATATTCGCCGTATTAAATTCTTTGGAAATTTTCTTAGCTTCCGGCATTCCTGTATTTGCCAACCACTGCAATTTAACCTGCGCGGAATAGGATACAAGCTCCAATTCGGCGGCTAATGCTTTTGAAGTGGAAATAAAAATGACCGCGCAAATTAACACGGTCGCAAAAAGTTTGAGTCTCATAAAAAACTCCTCCGATTTAAAAATTTTTTCTTATATTTTAAATTTTTTATCGGAAATTTACAAGCTGCCAATTCTCAAAAGAAATTGTATCGTACGGCAAAAGTTTCAATTCCTCGCGATTAAGTATTCGCCTAAAAACATTTCCGCCGTTACGTAAAGTGTTTAATTGCCTGTTGATGTAAAGCTCGGGATATTTATTTACAAGGTATGTGCCGTAGGTTTCAAATTCGGAAAAACCCGATCCGCTTAAATCTTTAGCGTCAATGGCGTTTAAAATATTTTTCCAAAAATTTTCGCCGCCCATTTCGTTTACAAGCTCTCGCATAATCGACTTTTTCATAATCATTCCTTCGGTAATGAACGACGGCGTAGTTGATTCGACAAATTTTAAACTTTCGCCGAAAAATTTTTGAATAAGATTGAAATACGGTTGGTTATGTTCAGTCTTCATATTGAAAAACATTTTGCCTTGACGATTCAAAAAATAAATCGATTTAAGCGGTATGGTGTCGGCGTCCCAAATAAGATAGTATTCTTTTGCGCAGGTAAAGGCGTAGTACATTTTCAAAAACTGTTGAAAATACCAGCCGGAGCGTTTAGGATCGCCGCCGCGTTCAGAAATTATTTTGCCGATTGTCTCAAGATTCATACCGGGTAAAATATTATTTTCGTTTAAAAATTCCACGTCATAATCTTTGAACTGTTCAAAAGTTTTTTCAGAACAGAGCAAATATATTTTATCGCGTCCCAAATTTTTCTTAATAAATTCCAAATTGACTTTAAGTTGTTCAGCATGCGAACCTGCAACAGGTATAACTATATCGTAGCTTTCCAATTCCGCGTCGTGATAATTTGCATATTCGGCAGGGTAAAATAAATAATCACTGCCGCTGACTTTTTCATAGCGATAATTTAACTTGCCGAAAAATTCTTCGACAATCGGCAGTTTATCGGCAAAAGATTCAACCACAATAAACGGACGGCATCTTTTTATGGTTTTAACGGCGCCTTTCAAAACTTGCGACTCCATACCTTCAACATCAATTTTTATGAAGTCAATCTTTTGTAAATCAAATTCATCAAGCGGCTTCAGCATGATATTGCCCACGCCTACCTGCAAATCTGTATCGCCCATATTTTCGGCATCAAAATGACGAATCGTCGCCTTGCCGGATTTATCGGAAAGACCGTAGTTAAAAATTGTCACTCTGTCTTGAAGGCGATTGACTTCGACGTTGATTTTCAAAATTTGAAAAGTATTTTCGACAGCCTCAAAAGAAATTATTTTACCGGCATGCAGTTCATTGGCATAAAAAAGCGTATGGTTACCAATATTTGCGCCAATGTCCACAACTACGCTATCAGATTTTTCAAGCATCTTTGAAAGCAAGCCGCCTTTAAAATCGTAGAAAATTTTTTTCAGCGTGTCCACTTCAAAATAATTTTCCGATACCAAAATATTTTGCTGAATTAAATCGACATTGGCGTAAGGCAGAAAAAATACCGAATGAGTAGCGGCAGGACGATAAAGGCATTGAGATCGTGTTTTTATAATTTCAAATTTTTCTTTAGCCGCCTCTTTAACTGCCGGAGGTAATTGATTTCGACTCAACGCATTTTTAATTTTAAAATATTCGACAGGATTGTAATTCAGCACGCCGATATTTGGTAACTGATTAATCAAACAATAGCGCGCAGGGTGACCATTAGAATATTTTTGATCTCTGAAAGGATTGTACAAATTTTCCGCAGTGGCAGGTTCAATGAATAAATCATCGGCTAATTCTTGCTTTACAAAAAATGTATTGACTCCATTAAAATTCGTACCTACAAGCCGATAGCCGAGTTGTCTGCCTAAAGTTTCCATAGCTTTCAAAGACGCTCCATGCCAATCCGAGCCGTCCCAAGTATGTTTTTCGTTGTAAGCCTGTTTCCAAAAATGATTCGGCGGAAATTTTGCATTATACTCAATGACGACGACACGCGGCTTGACAACGTTTATCGCTTCCCAAACATAATAATCATTGCCGTCAATATCAATGCTAAGTAAATCAATTTCGCCGACAATTCCGCTTTCCGCTATGAGAAAATTTATATTGTCCTTCGTGATAAATGCTTGACGAATTTTTAACTGCTCCGTGCTTACGACGGGAAAAAATCTTGCAACAATTTCATTGCAAGCGTTGCCGTCACCTTCAAGCCAAAGACCGCGCCAACCTTTATGCAAAAGATAGTGGCTGTTGCACTCCAACCCGTTTTGTACGCCGAATTCAACAAAAATTTTGCTCGTCGTACCAATTCGATTAAAAATTTCCTCTATAATGCCGTCTTCGTCATTTGGGGAATAAACTTTGAAACCGTAACGTTCAAGTGCCTTTTC
>CAJOKY010000183.1 GCA_905235425.1 uncultured Selenomonadaceae bacterium | reverse complement strand
GTTTTGAATGACGCGGAAAGCATCGCCTATGCAGTTTGTACCGGTCGCACAAGCCGTGACTACGCAAGCAGAAGGACCATGAACGCCGAGAGTAATGGCAATTTGCCCTGCCGCCATGTTGGCAATCATCATCGGAATGAAAAAGGGACTGATTTTAGACGGACCTTTGTCAAAAAGTTTTTGGTACTGCGTATGAAGAGTTGGCATACCGCCGATACCTGCACCTACAAAAACGCCGGTACGTTCACGATCTTCCTTTTCAAGGTCAAGCGCCGCGTCTTCAAGAGCCATTTTTGACGCCGCAACTGCAAACTGCGCGTACCTGTCCATACGCTTTGATTCTTTTTTGTCGATAAAGTCATCGGGATTGAAATTTTTGACTTCACCGGCAATTTGTGAGGCGTATTCTGTAGGATCAAATTGCGTGATTCGTTCAATGCCGTTTCGTCCTTCACGCAATGCCGCGATAAAGTTATCTTTGCCCGTACCAATAGGCGTAACCGCTCCCAATCCCGTGACAACTACTCTATTTACCAAATTAAAATTCTCCTTTCATGTTAGCTGTTAGCTGTTAGCTTTTAGACTACTCACTAACTCACTACTCACTACTTACTACTCACTACTCACTACTTACTAATTTAAACTGCCTCCGCCTCAGTGACAAGCGTCGAAATAATTTCTTTAACCGGCAAAATCTTTTCAATGCGCGGCATATATTCACCGGTAAAAACCAGCCCCGTCTCAACGTCACCTTGTTGAGCTCGTGTCAAGGCGCGAACTATGCAGAAATTATGCTTGCACGCCTTAAGGCATGAATCACAAACTTTAGGCGGTACAGGACCTTCCATAACGCGCTTTGAAAACGGTGTACGAACTGCGCGACCCGGCAAACCTACGGGACTTTGAATCACTACAACATCATCAGGCTTAGATTTAAGGTAGTATTCTTTCAGACTCGGCGCCGCGTTTGATTCGATACTTGCCGCAAAACGTGAACCCATTTGTACGCCGTTAGCGCCCATATTCAGCATATCCACTATATCTTTACCGTTTAATACGCCGCCTGCCGCAATGACGGGAATTTTAACTGCCGCACGTATAGGCGGAATTAATTCTCGCGCAGAAATATCCGTGCCTAAATGTCCGCCTGCCTCTTTACCTTCAACTACAATAGCCGACGCACCGAGCTTTTCAGAAATTTTCGCAAGCCTTACGGAAGAAACTATAGGTACAATAGGAGTTTGTGACTCTTTACCCAATTCAAAAATATCACGTGAAAAACCCGCACCTGCAACTATTAAATCTATACCCGCGTCAATAGCCGTTTTAACAATACCTGCGAAATCTGATGCCGCAACCATTATGTTTATGCCTATAACGCCGTCAGTAAGTGACCGCGCCAATTTTATTTCATAGCGTAATTCCGGATGCGTCATACCGGACGCCGCAATTAAGCCTATGCCGCCTTCAGTTGCAACTGCCGCAGCAAGACGTGCCGTCGAAAGTCTAATTGCCATTCCGCCTTGAACAATCGGAATTTTTGCCGTCTTTTTTCCTATCTTGAGTTCGGGAAGTTTCAATCGACATCCCTCCAAATTTTTTCTTTAAAAAAACCCGCGAAGATTTTATCACTTCACGGGATTTGTTACAAGAATATTTATTGCCTGAAATGCTAATTTCGGCTTATTTAACTTCTTCGATATACTTCACGACATCTTCAACGGTTTTAATTTTTTCGGCTTTTTCGTCGGGAATCTCAATATTAAATTCTTCCTCAAAAGCCATAATAAGTTCAACAATGTCAAGAGAATCGGCGCCGAGATCATCTACGAAGGTTGACGACATCTGAACTTCATCAGGCTCAACTCCGAGTTGCTCTACAACAATTTTCTTAACCTGTTCAAAAGTTGACACTAACTTCACACCCCTCTAAAAATTCGCGTCTGCGCTTTTATCTGAAAAGTACTTATTTTTTTAACGAATCCTTCAAGTTGACGTTGAAATTACATTGCCATTCCGCCGTCAACACAAATCACTTGTCCCGTAATATACGCCGCCTCGTCAGAAACCAAGAAGGCAACCATATTTGCAACGTCATCCGCCGTACCGATCCTGCCTGCCGGTATACCTTTCAGCAATTCGGCTTTTACGTTGTCTGAAAGTACATCCGTCATATCGGTAGCGATAAAGCCCGGCGCTACGGCGTTCACGGTAATGTTTCTTGACGCCAATTCACGCGCAGAAGATTTTGTAAAGCCGATAATTCCCGCCTTTGCCGCCGCGTAATTCGCTTGACCGGCATTTCCGTTAATCCCAACGACAGAAGAAAGATTGACAATCCTTCCGCCGCGCTGTTTCATCATAAGACGCGCAACAGCTTTCGTGCAGTTAAAGACGCCTTTCAAATTCGTTGCAATAACCTCGTCAAAATCCGATTCGCTCATCTTTATCAGCAGATTATCACGCGTAATTCCGGCATTGTTTACCAAAATGTCAAGCGTACCAAATTTTTCAGTAACAGTTTTCACGATAGATTGAACCGTTTCAAAATCGGCAACGTTACCTTGCACGAGAATGGCTTCACCGCCGCTTGATTCAATAGCGTCCTTGACTTCCTGCGCCTTTACAAGGTTACCTGCGAAGTTTATGGCAATTTTTGCGCCGAGACTTGACAGTTTCAAGGCAATGGCACGACCTATTCCGCGTGACGCGCCTGTTACCAGCGCAGACTTTCCCGCCAAACTTTTTTCCAAGATTTTCGCCTCCGCGCAAAAATATAACATAAACGTCTTGACTTGTCCACTTTTTATTGAAATTGAAAATTTTCTAATAAATAGTGTATAATTTTTTCACAAACTTTTCAAATCAGTCTACAAGTTCCATCAAAACCATAGGAGCGGCGTCACCGCGACGCGGACCGAGTTTCAAAATACGAGTGTAGCCACCTTCACGAGAGGTGAATTTTTGCGGCATATCTTCAAAAATTTTATGAACAACCTGGTCATTGGCAACCATTTTAATTGCCTGACGGCGAGCGCTTAAGTCACCGCGCTTTGCAAGTGTAATCACTTTATCGGCGAATTTGCGAAGTTCCTTAGCCTTAGCTTCGGTAGTTTCAATTCTGCCGTAAGTGAAAAACACGGCGAGGAGTGATTTAAAAAGTGCCTTGCGAGCGCCGCTGTTTCTGCCGAGTTTTCTATAACTCATTGCCATTCCTCACTTTAAATCATATCCATATCATTATCAACGTGAACACTGGGTTTAAGTGACAAGCCGATATCTTCAAGTTTCTTTTTAACTTCGTCCAAAGACTTTCTGCCTAAATTACGAACTTTCATCATATCTTCTTCAGTCTTGTTGACTAAATCGCCAACATAGTCAATACCCGCACGTTTAAGGCAGTTAAAAGATCTTACAGAAAGGTCTAAATCTTCAATAGTCATATCCAAAATTTTGGTAGCTTTATCTTCGGGTTTATCGGAAGAATCATTGGTAGAGGCAGATTCAGATTGAGTTTCTTCCTCCAAAACGGGTTCATCTTCAACAAAACCTTGCATAGCTTGAAAAAGTTTAAGACGATTTATGAGGATATCAGCCGCCTTAGCTACAGCCTCATCGGGCTTAATGGTGCCGTTAGTCCAAACTTCCAAAATCAGCTTGTCATAGTCCATTTCATTGCCTACGCGGGTATCTTGAACTTCGTAGTTGACGCGAAGTACCGGCGAAAAGATTGAGTCAATAGGAATAGTTCCTATAACGTCATCGGGATTTTTATTTTTTTCAGCCTCAACGTAACCAAAATTCTTTTCAACCTTCATTTCCATTCTAAGCTGACCGTCGGCATTCAAAGTGGCTATGTGCAAATTGGGATTTACCACCTCAATATCAGCGTCACAAATAACATCTGCACCGGTAATTTCAACGTCTGACTTTTCGGCACTTTTCTTTTTTCGCGTTTCATCTGAATCTATTCTTATTATGTATGGAATTTCTTCTTCAGGATTTTCAGGATTTATGTGATTGTTACCTATGATTTTCAGATAAAGCTGCTTTATGTTTAACACTATATTTGTAATATCTTCACGAACGCCGGGCAAAGTTGAAAACTCGTGCAAAACTCCGTCTATTTTTATAGAAGTGACTGCCGCACCTTCCAATGACGCCAAAAGCATCCTGCGCAAACCGTTTCCTATGGTGTGACCATAGCCACGCTCCAATGGTTCACATGAAAATTTGCCATATTCTGCACGAACTTCTATTGGTTCTATCTTCGGCTCAATTTTTGATTTTTCATTGTCTGCCATTAAGCGGTACTCCTTTCAAGATAGTGAGTAGTTAGTAGTGAGTTAGTGAGTAGTTACTACTTACTAACTACTAACTACTTACTACTTACTAACTACTACTTACTACCTTGAGTACAACTCGACTATTGACTGTTCATTAACCGGCACGTCAATTTCATCACGGCTCGGAAATCTTACTACAGAGCCTTTAAGATTAGCTTGATCCGATTCAAGCCACGCCGGCGCACTTAATGCGTTATTTGTTTCTTTCAGTATCTTAAAAATTTCTTTACCTTGACTCTTTTCGCTTACTTCTATTACGTCTCCGGCTTTTATCAGCGCCGACGGTATATCTACACGCTTGCCGTTTACCGTAATGTGTCCGTGCGTCACGAATTGCCGCGCTTGGCGGCGCGTATTTGAAAAGCCCAGTCTGAATACTACGTTGTCAAGGCGGCGTTCCAATAATATCAAAAGATTTTCGCCCGTTACTCCCGTCATCTTACGTGCCTTGTCGTAGTAGTTGCGGAATTGCCTCTCCAATACTCCATATATAAATTTTGCTTTCTGTTTTTCTTTAAGCTGAATTGCATATTCACTGACTTTACGCATTGTACGGTGTGCATTTCTTTTCGATTTTCGGCTACGTCCTATTAACGCAGGTTCTATTCCAAGTGCACGGCAACGCTTTAAATCAGGTGTTCTGTCGATTGCCATTAACATTTCTCCTTTTTTAGATTAGTGAGTAGTGAGTTGTTTGTTGTGACTATTGACTACTCACTACTTACTACTTACTAAACTATACTCTTCTGCGTTTGGGCGGACGGCATCCGTTATGCGGAATTGGCGTCACGTCTTTTATCATATTGACTTCAAGTCCGGTTGCCTGCAGTGAACGAATTGCCGCCTCACGACCGGCGCCGGGTCCTTTTACATAAACTTCA
>CAJOKY010000182.1 GCA_905235425.1 uncultured Selenomonadaceae bacterium | reverse complement strand
GCAGTCAATGTTAAAGGTACGTTTTTTATGTGCAAGGCGGCTGTTGACGCGCTGATAAAAAGTCGCGGCACTATTGTAAACGTTGCCAGTGACGCGGGAGTTCGCGGAAATTATTTTTGTGCGCTGTACGCGGCAAGCAAAGGTGCTGTAGTCTCCTTTACGAAGTCGCTTGCATTGGAGTTGGCAAGTTTTCCCGTGCGCGTGAATTGCGTTGCACCTGCCGATATTTTGACGCCTATGACTTTGACGCAACTTAAAAATTCCGGTGAAAGTGTGGACGATTTAGCTAAACTGTATCCGCTCGGCAGGATTGGTACTGCCGATGAAGTTGCGTCGGCTATTTATTTTTTGGCGTCGGAAGAGTCCAGTTTTATCACGGGCGAAATTTTAAATGTCTGCGGCGGTTTAGGCTGTTGAATTTTTTTAGACACGTTGTACTTTGAAAAAGTTTGCGGCTTAAAAAGCGGTCTGTCGGCAAGGTCAAATCTAAATTCTTTCAATGTCTTATCAATAATTTTTTCTGTCAAAGCGTCTTCCGGCAGTTGGCGTACAAGCCGTACCAAAAATTTTGCCAAGTCCGATTTAGTGTCGCCGAATGAAAGGCGTCGTGCCGTCTGCTGTATAAGTGACATTCGCGCAGATTCGATAAATGTCAGCGTGCAAGCTGATTTCATATGCGGCATTTTTTCGGCAATTTGTATTTGTACGTCGCGAAATTTTGTTTCCGGCGCGTTGTGAAAAATTCGCCGCACTTCTTCAACCATTTTTCGACGTTCGTAAACTTGGCAAATGTCGCACAATGTTTCGGCAGGCGAACAAAGATTTTCACATAAGGCGCATTTATGCCACGCGGAAAGTGTTTTTGCTTTATCAGCCTTTTTCTTCGTGACAAGGCAGTTAAAAAGCATTTGACGACGTTCGGGATTTTCAATGACAGCGGCTTTTTTTTCGCATTCGGCAATTTCGTCATCAGTCAATGTAACTTCGGCGCTCGAAACTTCGGCAGGTGCAGGTTGAATTTCTTTTTTACTTTTGACGGCTAAATTTTTCTGCGCGGTAAAATTCATACCGAAAATAATTTTCTCTATAACTTCTTCGCCGAAAGTCGAATTGATTTTTGAAATGATGTCCTTTGCACGATATTTAAATTTATCTTTCAGAGTGGAGTTATTGGAATGCAAAATCAGCGTCTTGCCTCTAATTTCTACAGGCGAAATTTTATCTGCAAAGTTGCCTGCAAATTCACGCCACCTTAAAAATATGAATTGAATGTCAATCTTCTGCTTAACGCTTTTATCAATCTGCGTCAAACTTTTTTGAATTACTTGGCTTGCAATTTCCGGTTCACTCATAAAAATCACCGTGTAAATTATAATTAGTAAGTAGTTAGTAGTAAATAGTGAGTAGTAAATAGTTAGTAGTAAATAGTTAGTAGTAAATAGTTAGTAGTAGGTAGTGAGTAGTAGGTAGGTGGTGTTGAATAAATCGAATTTAGAAAAGCCGCAAATTTTGTAAACGTCGGATTAGTTGAGGCGCACAAGGACGTTTCTTTTGCGCCAAAAGAAAGTAAGTATTAAAAAACTTTTTCATATGAATTAAACTTATTCAACACGCCCTAGTGAGTAGTAGGTAGTTTCTATAGTCAGCAATTTATTTTTATGGTAAAATATTGACGAATTAAAAAAGTTTGGAGGGAAATTTTTGGACAAAAAAGAAGCATTGGCGGCGGCAATGAAACAGATTGAAAAAGAGTTCGGCAAAGGTTCAATCATGCGTATGGGCGAAGCGGCAAAAATGGACGTGAAAGCAGTTCCTACGGGGATATTGCCGCTTGACGTAGCATTGGGCATAGGCGGTTTACCGCGCGGCAGGATTGTTGAAATTTATGGTCCTGAAGCCGGCGGAAAAACTACAGTAGCATTGCACATGATAGCCTCAATGCAGGATCACGGCGGCACGGCGGCTTTTATCGACGCAGAACACGCGCTTGATCCTGATTATGCAAAAAGAATAGGCGTTGACATTGACGATCTTTTGGTAGCGCAACCCGATACCGGCGAGCAAGGTCTTGAAATTGCAGAATCACTGATACGCAGTGCCGCAGTTGATATTGTAGTAATTGACTCTGTCGCCGCGCTTGTTCCAAAATCCGAAATTGAAGGCGATATGGGCGACTCCCATGTTGGTCTGCATGCCCGAATGATGAGCCAAGCCATGCGCAAATTGGCAGGTGTTATCAGCAAGACCGGCACCATTGCGGTTTTTATAAATCAGATTCGCGAAAAAGTCGGCATAATGTTCGGCAACCCCGAAACTACTACAGGCGGTCGCGCACTGAAATTTTATTCAAGTATTCGCCTTGAAGTTCGTAAAGGTGAACCGATTAAGCAAGGGGCTGATATCATAGGCAATCGCGTAAAAATCAAAGTTGCAAAAAATAAAGTTGCTCCGCCTTTCAAAACAGCCGAATTTGATTTAAAATACGGCGAAGGCTATTCACGTATAGGCACCATTCTTGATATGGGCGTTGAGTACGAGATTATCAGAAAAAGCGGCGCGTATTTCTACTACAATGATGAAAAGTTGGGGCTGGGTAAAGACAACGCTAAAAAGTTTTTGTCAGAAAATCACGATACTGCCAATGAGATTGAAGGAAAAATTATCGCTACATATAAGAAAAATCTTTTGCCTTCCGAACAGCCGACGGAAGTTGTTGAAGAAATGACGGAAGAAATTCAAGAAGAATTTGTCGACGACGCATTTTAAAGTTTAGTGAGTAGTGAGTTAGTGAGTAGTCAGTAGTCTAAAAGCTAACCACTAACCGCTAATTAGGGAGCAGGGATTAGGGATCAGGGATTAGTCTAGAGCCTAGAACCTAAAAGCTAACCGCTAACCACTAACCGCTAATAGCTAATCCTCTACTCTGCAGGAATTTTTCTGCGGAGTTTTTTTGTTGTGCAAATATAAATCTTGACGCTACCCCCCCCCGTGCTAGAATTACTGCGATTTTGAAAGCATTAGTCACGTATTAAAACCGGTGTAATAAAATTTACAAAATTGTCCCGCCGGAACAACAAAATTTTAATTGTTTGTGCTAAGTTGATTTGTAGTTTAAAGAAAATTTTTAAAGGATGATGATTTGATGGAACCTAAAAAATTTACTATTTTGGGTTAATCCGGCTCAGGTAAGACGTGCTATTTGATCGGTATGTATATGGCGATGAATAATGATTCAGCAAGTATAGGCTACACGATTCTTGCACAAGACGCCCAAATTAGAAGAAATCTCACGTCGAATTATTATAAATTGGAAGATGATACACGCGGCACGGGGAGATTTCCGGATACTACTGACGACGTGCAAAAATTTAACTTCAATCTGCAATATGCTTATGAAACAATTTTGCCTTTTGAGTGGATTGATTATCCCGGCGCTTTTTTAGACCCTACTAAAGTAGATACCACCGACTCCAAATATAAGGAAGTTGAAAAATCTATTCGTGAATCAAATACGATTTTTATTTGCATTGACGGCGAAAATTTGATTAAAGGCGATATTAATACAAAAATAAAATGTGTTAAAAGAAAGTGCGCTGCAAGAATCAATCCCTATCTCGGTGATCTGAAAGAAAAATTGAAACGCGAAGGAAGTGCTTTGCCGCCAATTTGCATTATCGTCACCAAGTATGATTTATGTGCGTCTTATGTCAGTATGGATGAAATGCGCAAAATAATTGAAGAGTCTTTTAAATCGCTTTTTGTGAGCAATGATACATCAGTTGCAATTGTTCCCGTTTCATTGGGCAATGACATTGCTGACGACGATTATAAAGGTGAATTGGATCCCGTAAATATTCACTTGCCGATTTTGTTGGGAATTCATTTTGCTCTTAAAGAAGTTATTGGGGAAAGTGAATATTTAATGAAACTTAAAGACGGGGATAAAAATTCAATGGAACGGGAAAAAATAGATGAAGAAGACAGTTTCTTTTTGTGGCGCAATGATGCGAGGATTCGCATTCTTGCTGATAATATTGCCTCTATAAAAAAAGAAATAGAACAACTTCGTGAAACAGCTGATATTGCTAAGAAAAATAAAGCTCGGTTATTGGACAAATTGAAAGCTATAAATATGATTTTTAATAAAGGCAGGTGGGATAATGAAAATCGCACCGCTGATTTATAGTAGAACTTTGCATTGTGATTTTAATTCCAATTTTGCGGTTCGTCCCAAAAATTTGGATTTACAATGGGCAAGGGACAAAGTTCGTGCGTCTACAAAAGAAGTAGGCATATTTAATGATATTCGCCGCGTTGTTGCGTCAAAAGACGGTATAGGTATTGCAGGTGTTGCCTGTAATTTTAAATTTTTTGTCGAAAAATATTTGCCCGATAAAGTTCAAGACGCTGAAAAATATTTTCGTGATGAACGCGGCAGAGAAGTAAAAATTTTTCTAGGCTATGCTTTTGAAATGAGCGGCAAAAAGGAACTGCCAAATATTACCGACGCCGATATTTTGCAAATGTTTATGGAGACCCTTGCGCCGGAGTGGGAGAAAAAATTTGTAGAAACTGTATATTCAAATTACAAAGACTGCGATACCAAACCTTTTTCCGGCGACAAAAAAACTTTTGAAACAATTAATGGCGTTGAAATTTACCGCGAAGACGTTTTCAATCAATATTTGGCGTCCGCGCAGGTTAAAGAGCTGGCATACTGTTCAAACGTAAATCAATTTGATATTTGGGAAGAAGGTCAATTCAGCGCCATTTCCACTTCGGATAACAGCGTTATCAGCGGTTTAAAAGCGGCTCAAAAAAAAACTCCACAAACCCGAAAAGAACCAGTGGACGTGCGTACTTCGGAGGGGAAAAAAAATTTTCCGATCCTAAAGATTTTTGTAATAGTATTAATCGTGATTATAGCGGCAGTGTGGTTCGTTATGCCGTAGGATATTTTGAATTGAAAGACATTGAAAATTTAACATTTATCGGACGTGCTGAAAGTCTTGTTGAATATTTGAAAAGTAAATTTAGCGGTAAAAATAAAAAATATATACTTTTGACACTGGAGGAAATCGATGAGCAATAAAGCTAATGTCTTCGACAATTTCAAGAAAGCGCCGAAACACGAAGACCCTAAGGCTCAAGTTCTGTATGACTACGAAAAGCATTATATGGACTTGATAAAGTCATACCGCCACGAAATTGAATTTATAAACCAACTTCAC
>CAJOKY010000181.1 GCA_905235425.1 uncultured Selenomonadaceae bacterium | reverse complement strand
ACATTTAAATTTTTTTGCGCCTCATCAATGGCAATTTGTGCGCGTTGAATTTCCTGCCGCATTCCCGACGCCAAAATTTTTTTATCGCCTATTAATTCGCGTACCAACTCAATATAAGTTTTATAGCCGACAATAACGTCCGCCGCGTCAATCAGCGCCCGTGCCTTAGGCGTCATTTCGTCAAGGTTGCCGGGACCTATGCCGATGACTGAAATTTTTCCGCAGTTATTTTCCATTTCTCAATCTCCAAATTTCCGCAGTTTTTGAATATTATTGCATTAATTCAGAGTCAACGCAAGATTATTGATTAAAAAAATGCCGAATGTTAAAATCAAATCGCTTTAACGCTTGATAAAGGACGTGATATTTTGGAAAAAAAAATAATCGTCGCGGGAATTGGTCCCGGTGACGAAAAATTTATTACGCCTGCCGCGCTTGAAAAAATTCGTGCCGCAAAATTTTTAGTAGGCGGTCGCCGTGCATTGGAAACTTTTTCATCAGCCGCGCAGATTACCTTTCCAATAACGCGGGATATTGACGCGGCTTTAAATTTTATTCGCGAAAAAATTTCAATCGGTCAAGTTGTGGTTATGGTAAGCGGCGATCCGGGATATTATTCAATGCTCGATGTGTTGAGAAAAAATTTTGACGCGGCTTTAATTGAAGTCATTCCGTCAATCAGTTCACTGCAACTTGCCTTTGCAAAAGTGGCAATGTCTTGGTACGACGCAACGCTTTTAAGTTTTCATGGCAGAAGACCGCCGGACGATAAATTAAAATTTGAACCGAATAAAGTTTTGGGACTTTTAACCGACGCCGAATTCAATTCCGTTACCATTTCAAAAATTTTACTTAATCTCGGCTGGGCTGAAACGTCACGCCTTATAATATGTGCGCGTCTTTCATATGCCGACGAAAAAATTATCGACACAACGCTTGCCGACGCAATTAACGCAGAACCTGTAAATCACTGTGTACTGATTGTGAAAGAAAATTAAAATTTGATAAAAAATGAAGTCAAGCTATTTCCATAACGCCGCCGGTAATGTATTATATCATTAAAATTTTTGGGAGGGGTTTACTTGGATGAGCAACAAAAAATTTTGGTGGTAGAAGATACCGAAAGAATTGCGCGGTTAATGCAGATAAATTTGGAAGACGCCGGCTTTAACGTTTCCATTGAAGGCAATGGACGCCGTGCTTATGACAGAATTGTACAAGAAAATTATGACTTGGTTTTACTTGACCTTATGCTGCCTGAAATGGACGGCTTTGAAATTTGTAAGCAAGTACGCGCATTAAGCGAATTTCCGCCAATAATTATGGTGACTGCAAGAGATGACATTCAAGATAAAATTGCAGGACTGAAACTTGGCGCGATTGATTACATTACAAAACCTTTTTCATTTGACGAACTTTTAATAAGGATAAAAAATATTTTAAAGCTTTATGAAGGCAAGGAGCAAGAAGATAAAACACTTTACACCTATCTTAATGTAAAAAATCTTGTCCTCTGCGTTGAAACACGGGAAGTGAAGGTAAACGGCGAAAAAATAGATTTAAGCCAAAAAGAATTTGATTTGTTGCAATATATGCTGAATAATAAAAGAATTGTGCTGACACGCGAAAAAATTTTACAAACAGTTTGGGGTTACGATTATTACGGCGATACAAACGTTGTTGACGTTTACATTCACGCTCTGCGAGACAAGATAGACAAGCGCTTTAATGATAAATATATTCATACGGAACGAGGCGTAGGCTATGTTATCCGCGACTAGCGGAGAAGGTGCAACTGTTTCCGTAAAAACTAAAAAAAATTTTTTCAAACGTCTTGAAAATTCTTTTAAGCAAAAAAAAATTTCTACACAAGTCACGTTGACATACGCAGTAATTTTGTTGGTAACGCTGATAATTTCCAATTTCGCCACCAATACCGGCATACGCTATATTTTTTATCATCAGGCGGCAAGAGCCATTGACCTTTCACTTAACAGAATGAATCGCGAAATTGCCGACGGTACGGGCGAAAATATTTTGAATATAGACGCAGCTTTTTCCGGCGTAATTATTCGTATCACCGACGCGCAGGGAAATTTAATCGCCGATAACAGCCCTTACTTTCCGCCTACCGAAAGAATGCTTACTCATATTATAAATGACCGTCCTTTCTTCGCACAGGAAGGTTACGAGCTGATTGAAACGCCGCACTCTTTTTTTTACTACAAGGAAATTTCTTTAGAATCCGCCGGTAAGATTTACAATGCGCACCTTTTCAAGACGATTACTTTTGAAAAAGAAATGTTGGACTACTTGGCGTTAGTAAATTTTTTCCTTGACTTTGCCGCCGCAAGTCTAACCATATTTTCAGGATATTTTTTGATTAAAAAGGTTTTGACGTCGCTCCGGCATGTAAGCGAAACTGCGCGGGAAATTTCAGCCGGAAATA
Organism: uncultured Selenomonadaceae bacterium; assembly: GCA_905235425.1. GTDB lineage: Bacteria > Bacillota > Negativicutes > Selenomonadales > Selenomonadaceae > Quinella. The sequence continues at coordinate 2,782 of CAJOKY010000181.1, read as the reverse complement.
TGGATAAGCGCCTTGACATTGACGGCACGGGTAATGAAGTCGTCGAGCTTGCCGAAAGTTTTAATTTTATGTTGGACAAGATTAATGAAACATTTGCACGGCAAAAACAATTCGTCGCCGATGTTTCGCATGAACTGCGCACTCCCGTTACCATAATTGACGGCTACGCCGAGATACTGAAAAAATTCGGTACGCGTGACAAGGAACTTTTTCAAGAATCTGCCACTGCCATAAAAACTGAATCTGAAAATATGAAGTCACTTTTGGAGTCACTTTTATTTTTAACTCGCGCGGATCAAGGCGAACAGCCGCTTAATAAGGTTGACGCGGATGTTGAAGAAATTTTAAATGACGTTATTCAATCTGCAAAAAGTTCGCGCGTAAAATTTTTAAGTGACGGCGGCTTTACCATGAACGGCGATATATCCGCACTGAAAAAAATGTTCGCCGCGATTCTGGACAACGCGCTTAAGTACAGCGATGATGAAGTTACGGTAGAATTGAAAATTTTGGACGATACGGCAACGGTTAATTTTATCGACAAGGGCATTGGCATTTCACCTGATGACAAGAAAAAAGTTTTTGATAGATTTTTCCGCGCAGATAAAGTCCGCACCAAGTCCGACACCGATAAATCTGTTGGTCTCGGTCTTTCAATCGCCAAATGGATTGCTGACAGTCACGGCATTAAAATTGATATTAAAAGTGAACTTGACAAAGGAACAGAGGTGGAATTAAGAATTAAGAATGTAGAATTAAGAATGTAGAATTAAATTCAGCAGACTTTTTTAAGGCGGCGCGGATGTACCTTGAGCTGCGTACGTAAACGCCGAAATTATTTTAAACTTTGTGCGGACGTAACCGCATTTTTTTTTGTACGAAGGAAATTTTTTCGCAATGTCGAAAATGTCATAAATCTTAACTTGATTTTTTTCTACGTGACAGATAATTTTCAAGGCAAAATCAAATGTTGAGTACAAGGAGCATAAATCTTGCAGATAAAAGTTTTTAAAGCCGAAACTATGAAAGATGCAATGGCGGCAATGAAGGCGGAACTCGGTGAAGACGCCGTAATTTTGCACAGCCGTAAGTACAAATCAGGCGGGTTCTTAGGTTTCGGCGGAAAAGAAATTATCGAAATAACCGCCGCCGTCGAAGCAGTACCGCTTGCCGAAAGAGTTCGCGGCATTTACAAAAAACCGCCTAAGCAAATGCCGGTTACCGAGCTTGAAGGTACGGACGCAAATTCAGAAAGTGAAAGTGCTACGTTTCAATCTGCTTTTAATGACGAGTTGCCGATAGATCGTCCGGAAATATCTTCCTTAGAAGAGGAACCGGTTCAACGCGCCCAATCTGAAAATGAAAAACTTGCCGCAACAATTCGCAATGCGCAGAATCCTCCGCCGGAAGAAATTGTGCAGGAATATGAGCCGGTATCTGATTATGAAGATGTACCAATTGAAAATGAATTGCCTGCAGATGAAAACTTGCCTGCAGATGAAAATTTACCTGTCGATGAAAATTTACCTGCTGATGAATTGCCTATCGAAGGTGAATTGCCGATTGAAAATGAATTGCCTACAGAAGATGAACTGCCTACAGAAGATGAACTGCCTACAGAAGATGAACTGCCTGCCAACGAATATTTACCGGCTGATGAATATTTGCCTGCAGATGAAAACGTACCGATTGATGACGGGCAATACACCGACGAACAGGCGGCGCAGGGATTCGGCTTTACGCCGGAGCAATTAGCGCAGGCTCAAGCCATGATGTTCGCGCAGTTTAATCAATATCAAATGGCAATGCAACAGGCAATGGCGCAAGCACAAGCGCAGGCGCAAGTTGCTGAAATGGCTGAACAAATGCGCGAAATTCACCGCCGCCGAACGGGTAAAGCTGATTCAGTCAAAATTGCGCAAATGTCACCTGAAGAAAAAAAGATTCACCGCCTTGAAAGCGAAGTGGCGCGAATGAAGACAATTTTATCCGGCGTCGTAGGGCGGGGTTCTTCGCCAAATTCGGTAACTCTGCGCGAGGCTTTAACGTATCAAGAAATAGACGAAGATATTTTGGAAGAAATGGAAGCGGATCCGGGCATTGGTGATACAACGGCAGATATTTTATCCAGCGCGGCGCGTCTTACGTTATCAAATTACCTTGAAGAGCATTTGAAATTTTCCGGCGGCATAAAATTAAATCGGCACGGTTCGCGCATTGTTGCCGTATTGGGAACTACCGGCGTAGGCAAAACTACCACGCTTGCAAAAATCGCGGCTAAATTCGTATTGGATCAGAAAATTGAAGCGGTATTGATAACCGCCGACACTTACCGTATTTCCGCCGTCGAACAGCTTAAAACTTATTCTGATATTTTGGGTTTGCCGCTGGAAATAGTTTATTCGCCCGCCGAATTAAGCGCGGCGCTTGACCGTCACAAAGATCGTGAATTAATTCTGATTGACACGGCGGGACGCAGTCGCCAAAGTTTTCAGCAAATGCAAGATTTAAAAGATATGCTCAGCGTACATTCGCGCATTGAAAAGCACCTTGTCATAAGCGCCACGACGAAAATCACCGACGCGCGGGATATGATGGAAAAATTTGCCATTGTCGAGCCGGAAAAAATTATTATCACGAAGATTGATGAAACGGGAACATTGGGGCTTATTCCCAACCTTTTGAAAGATAAAAATATAATGCTGTCTTACTTTACCACAGGTCAAGGAGTGCCGGAAGATATTGAACTTGCCAACGTAAACATTTTGACGGATTTATTTTT
>CAJOKY010000180.1 GCA_905235425.1 uncultured Selenomonadaceae bacterium | reverse complement strand
CTACATATAATCTATTGAAGACTTGCGCTTCTCCTGCTTCATAAAACCAAACTTCTCTGCTACGGATTCGACAATTACGAAGAATACAGGAATTAAAAATATTCCCATTACCGTAGCAAATAACATTCCGCCGACAACCGCAACACCCATACCGTTACGCGCCGCCGAACCTGCACCTGCCGCCATTGCCAACGGCAAGCAACCGATTATAAACGCAAGTGATGTCATTAAAATAGGACGAAGGCGTAATCCCGCCGCCTCAATCGCCGCCTTAATCGGTCTCATGCCTCTATCGACGCGCACTTTTGCAAACTCGACTATAAGAATGGCATTTTTCGCCGCTAAACCTATTATTGTAATAATACCTATCTGCATATAAACGCTGTTTTGCAAGCCGGCATTTTGTATGCCAAACATTCCCTCGATTATTGCTAAGGCATATTCTGAAAAGACTGCGCCGAAAATTCCCGTCGGTACGGTGAACAGTACGGCGAAAGGTACGCTCCAACTTTCATACAGCGCGGCAAGACATAAGAAGACGAAGACTAACGCCAATGCCAAAACCTGCATTGTAGAGCTTGACGCCTTTTTCTCTTCGCGCGATTGCCCCGACCACTCAATATTAAAACCTGTACCTGCCTCTTCGCGTACAACTTCTTCAATCGCGGTAAGCGCCTCTCCTGAACTGTAACCCTGTCCGGCGTTACCTTGAATTGCAACTGCGCGGGACATATTAAAGCGCGAAATTTGAGTAGGACCGGTACTTCTGCGCGGCGTAATTAATGTATCAAGCGGAACTTTTTGCCCGTCATTTCCCTTCACGTAGATAAATTTGGCAGATTCAGCCTCGTTCCTGTAAAGAATGTCCGACTGCAACATAACTTTATAAGTACGTCCGAATTGGTTAAAGTCGTTTACCTGCATGCCGCCGAAATTAACCTGCAACGCCGTGAAAACGTCGCTCATATCGACGCCGAGAAGTTTAACCTTTTCGCGGTCAATGTCATATTCAATGGTAGGTGACGAAATATTAAACGTGGTGCGGACGCCTTGAAGTTCGGGACGCTGATTCGCTTTAGCAACAATACGCTGTGCAATTTCGTTAAGCTCTTCATTGGTATGACCTGACATATCTTGAAGTTGCAGTGACCAACCGCCGACACTGCCGAGACCCGGTAAAGCAGGCGGGTTAAACGCGATAACCCTAGCTTCCGGCGCGTACTGCGCACCGAGTTGGAACATTTTTCTTATACAAGCTTGAATAGACGCTTCGGGTCCGCGATTTCCCCATGAATCTAAACTGCATACTACAATACCTGAGCTGGGTTTTGAACCGAATGAAAGTATATCAAATCCTGTAGCCGACATACACCCTTGCAGACTGGGCATTTCCTTCATAACGGCATTTACCAGCTTGTCAATAGTCTCCTGTGTATGATTCATTGAAGTACCTTCCGGCAAGCTGACAGATGTCATAAAGTAGCCTTGATCTTCTTCAGGTACGAAGGTTGACGGTAATTTTTGATAGATAAACGCCATTAAACCTACGACGATTAACAAAAACAGAAATGCAAGTTTAGCGCGTGCGATAAATCCCGCTACTATTTTTACATATTTATTTTTGGTACGTTCAAACCAATTATTGAAACCGGTGAAAAATTTATCCAAAATCCCCTGCTTGGCATTAGGATCTTTCGGTTTTAAAATCATCGCGCAGAGTGCCGGAGTCAACGTTAAAGCAATGAAGGCTGAAAGAGCCATTGATATAGCTATTGTCAACGCGAACTGTCTATAAAGTACGCCCGTCATACCGCCCAAAAATGCAACCGGTACGAAAACCGCCGCAAGTACGAATGCGATAGCTACAACAGGACCTTGAACCTCGTCCATAGCGCGTTCCGTCGCGTCAACCGGCGTCAATCCACTTTCCATATGGTGTTCAACGTTTTCAATGACAACTATAGCGTCGTCTACGACAAGACCTATTGCCAAAACCATTGCAAACAATGTCAACGTGTTTATTGAAAAGTCCAACAGTATGAATGCGCCGAAAGTTCCAATCAACGAAACAGGTACGGCAAGCAACGGTATTAATGTTGCACGCCAACTCTGCAGGAAGACGAATATAACAATTACGACGAGGAGCAACGCTTCAACGAAGGTATGAACAACTTCTTCGATTGATTCGCGTATATAGTCCGTGCTGTCAAAAATTTGGTCAACCTTTAAGCCGGGCGGAAGGTTAGCTTTTTCACGTTCAATAATTTTTTGAACTGCGGCAACAGTTTCCATAGCGTTTGCGCTACTTGTAAGCTGAATACCAAATCCGACTGAAGTTTGTCCGTTGAACTTACTGATAATGTTGTAAGCTTTTTGTCCCGTTTCAACTCTTGCAACGTCTTTTAATTTTACAAAACCGCCTTTACCGTCGCTCTTTAAAATTATGTCGCTGAACTCTTCAACGGTGACAAGACGCCCCTGCAATTTGCCGGTGTACTGTTTTTCTTGACCTTGAGCAACAGGCATTGAGCCGATTGTACCTGCCGCCGCCTGCTGATTCTGTTCGTTTATCGCGCTTACAACGTTGGCAACGGTTAAATCAACTTCTGCCAATTTATCGGGATTAAGCCAAATTCTCATGGAATAATCTGAGCCGAAAAGTTGAATATCACCTACGCCGTCAACGCGCTTTATTTCGTCCATTAAATAAATGTCCGCATAATTTTTCATAAACGCGCGGTCATATCTGTTGTCGGGTGAATACATTGCCAGCATCAATGCCATTGTATTTGACGATTTACGCGTTGTAACGCCTTGAGTTTGTACGGCGCTGGGCAAACTGGGATTGGCAACGGCAACGTTATTTTGAACCTTAACTGAGTCCATATCGTCATCGGTGCCTACTTCAAAGACGACTTGCAAGCTGTATCGTCCCGTGTCATCGGAGTTTGAACTCATGTAGTCCATGCCGTCCGTGCCGTTTACCTGCTGTTCAATCGCCTGTGCAATGGTCGCGTCTACAACTTCAGCATTGGCGCCGGTATAGTTCGTGCCTACCGAAATTGTCGGCGGCGAAATTTGCGGATACTGCGCAATGGGAAGTTGAAAGCCTGCCAATGTTCCTACCAGTACGATTATAAGCGATATTACTATTGCGAAAATCGGTCTGTGTATAAAAAATTTTGCCACTGTCCCGCCTCCTTTTTTACAGATTTTAATTTAAAAGTTAATTTTTAGAAAGTATTTCGCACATTTCCGCAGGGGTTACAGCGGGAATTTTCGACGTTTTAAAATCTTTGACATTTCTTGTTACGATATAATCAGCGCCGCATTGCAACGCGCATTTTTCTTGAAGACAATCTTCAAAATCTGAAAAATTTTCTTCATCTATAGCTCCGACAACAGCGTTATGTGAAGCGGCTGTAACCGTCAACAATTTTGTAACTTCTCTTAAAATATTTCTACGCTCTTTTTGAGGACCTTTTCTTAATGCATACCAAATAATAGATATACTATGAAAAGATACATACCCTTTGACGCTAGGCGTTGTGCAGTATTCCAGAAAACGTTGGGCATAGGGAAAATGTCCTTCACGTTCTTGATAATAATCTAGGATAACATTTGCATCAACGAGAACTACCAAATTTTTCATCGATTGCCTCCAAAAATTCTTGTTCCAGATCTACACCTTGAAAATATTTTCTGTTACGCACACGCAATTCTTCCATTGCCGCAAATGCCGCTGCCTTTTTAGGATCAACAGTTTTTTCATTGTCCTGCTCATCGAATTGCCTATTTTTAAAATTTTTCAAATTTTGAAGAAGTGCCTCGAGCAAGTACTCCGGCATATCGTTCACCATCTGCAACGCTTCTTGACGTAAAGCAGTCATTGTTTTCACTCCTTAATTTTACATAACGGCTTGATTCAGCGTCTCGCCGATATTGTCACGAATCACCAATTCGGCGAATTTATCTGCGCGGGTTTCGCTCTTATTAATCAAAATCAAATGTTCGCCGTCAAAATAATCGACAAGCCCCGCCGCAGGATACACTACAAGGCTTGTACCGCCGACAATCAATGTATCAGCCGCCGAAATTGCATCAATCGCCGCAGTTAAAATATCGCTGTCCAAACCCTCTTCAAATAATACAACGTCAGGCTTTACAATGCCGCCGCACTTTTCGCAGTACGGTATAGGAGTATTATTTAAAATGTATTCGACGCCGTACATTTCGCCGCATTTTGTACAATAAGCGCGACGTATTGAGCCGTGAAGTTCGTAAACATTTTTTGAACCGGCAAGTTGGTGAAGACCGTCAATATTTTGAGTAACTACCGCCGCCAAATTTCCGCGTCGTTCCAATTCTGCAAGCGCCAAATGACCGGCATTGGGTTTAGCGTCAAGGTAAATAAATCTCTTGCGGTAGAAGTTAAAAAATTCTTCAGGGTGCTTGACAAAAAAGCTGTACGACGCCATTTCCTCAGGGCTAAAATTTTGATGCAGTTTTTGATTGTAAATGCCGCCTGCACTGCGAAAATCCGGTATACCCGATTCAGTTGACATACCCGCTCCGCCGAAGAAAACTGCGCGGCGGCTTTCAGATAAAATTTTACGAAGTTTTTCAACGTCCGTCATACAAATCACCCCTGTCAAATTTTTTATCACTCGTAAAAATTATTCTTTTATAACACGACTAAAACTTTTCAGCATTTCTAATTCATGTTCATATTCTGTAAACTGTTGCCAAGCATTTTGCATGCGAAACATCAGCATAATTTGCGGAAGTATTTCAATCAACAACGCGCAGATTTTCTCAACGACATCATACGGCATAACCAAAATTTTCGGCATTTCTTTCAGCAACAATTCCACATCTGCTATCATTATCTCTGCAAAAAGCGATTTGTAAAGCGCTATTAACGACATTTCTTCAAAAATATCGGCGCTGTTATCGTCCAGTACTTTTCCTTTAAGGTATGAAGTCAAGTTCAGGCATGTCAAGAAATTTTCAACCTTGCCGTTGTAAAATTCTCTCGGCATTTGGTTTGACAACGCCGGAAATAAATTTTGAGACAGCGCGTTAAAAAGGCGAGGATAATTAACCTGCTTTGAAGATATAAGAGACTCCATACCCCCCCCGCCTGGATCAGCGCGGCTTTGCGGGCGTCACGATATTTTAAAATGCCGTCGTCGAAAACATCGTTGCGGTCATCTTCATTAAATTTATCCATAGTATAATGATTTTCAAAATGATC
>CAJOKY010000179.1 GCA_905235425.1 uncultured Selenomonadaceae bacterium | reverse complement strand
TGAGAAAGCATTTCATCACTCATTCAAACCTGCGCGGAAAAATTTTAATTACGTATTAGATTTTAGGGGGTAGGGGGTAGGTTTTCTACTATCTACCTTCTACTATCTACTCTCTACTATCTAATCCCTAATCCCTGATCCCTAAATAATACGTTTTGATAAAACGCCGCGCCGTCACTTCCTTTCCTTGTAAAAAATTTTTTCGTAACTCGTAAATTAGCTGGTATCACGTAGCTTTTAGCTTGTAAACCCACCCTCTACTTCCTACCTTCTACCGTCTAATTTGTAGCCGGTAGCTTGTATCCGGTATAAATTACTAATCCCTGCTCCCTGATCCCTGTTACCTAAATTTAAAATTCTTCTTCTTCAAAATCCGGCTCTTCATCTTCTTCAGGAGTTACGACGCGGGTAATTTGCACCGCCATTTTCTTGCCGAAAGTACCGGGTCTGCAATAAAATTTTGCATTTGAACCTACCTTGCAAGGCAGATCATCTTTAACCTTAGTATTAAGTTGCAGTACGTCGCCGAAACCTAAAGTTAAAAATTCGCGTATGGTAATTTGAACTTCGCCGACTTCCACAACAAACGGCACTAAAGTCTTGGACAACTTGGATTGAATCAGTCCAACATGCGCGTCGTTGCCTTCCTTTGAAATGGAGGACGCCACCCAAAATGTCGTTGTCAACTTCGACATAATCGGTTCCAATACAAGGTAGGGTATACAGACATTCATCATACCTTCAATGTCACCGATTTTCGCCTGTATCGTGACGATAACAACCATTTCACTCGGCGTGACGATTTGCGTAAATTGCGGATTGGATTCTGTCCCTTCCAAAAATGGATTTATCGTCGCAACATTCGCCCATGCCTCTTTGAAGTTTACCATTGCCGCATTTATGAAACGCCTCATTACAGCATCTTCAATATCTGTAAGCACTCGCGCTTTCATTGCCGTATTTCCGTCGCCGCCAAAAACCCTGTCGATAAATGCAAAGGCAAGGTCTGTACCTACTTCAAAAATTATGTTGCCTTTCAAAGGCGGAACACCCAAAACGCTTATTACGCTGGGATTTGCCATTGACTGCACAAACTCTTGATATGTAAGCTGTTCGACTGATGCCACTTCCACATTGACCAAAGTCCTAAGGTGCGTGCTAAGGTAGGTATTTAAAAGGCGCGTAAAACTTTCATGTAACATGTAAAGCGTACGAATTTGGTCTTTAGAAAATTTATCGGGACGCTTAAAATCGTATGTCTTTATTTTCCTGGTATCTTCTTGCTTTATTTCTTCGGTATTAACTTCACCGCTGTTTACTGCCGCCAAAAGCGCGTCTATTTCCGCTTGGGACATTACGTCGCCGGGCATGCTCTCGCCTCACTTTTATATCTAGCCGGTAGCTAGTAGCTTGTACCACCTACTCACTATTCACTACTCACTATTCACTACTCAATACTTACTTTTTAAAGTTACTGCAACAGGAAACTTGTAATGTAGACATCGTAGACTGCGCCGCTACCCAATTCCGCATTAAGCGCCTCTTTAAGTTGCTTTTTCAAATCGGCTTGTTTCTGCGCGTCGAAGTCTTCAATTTGTACTGAACGCAAAAATTGCGTCGTGATATCCATAACTTTTATTTCAGCTTCGGGATTAAAAGATTTAGTCTCTTCATTAATGACGGATTTTTTAGATGGGTTCATCTCTAAGACAATGCCCGCCTTTAAATATTTTCCTGCGCGCGGTCCGCCGACATTTACCAATATTCCTTCTTTAGGATCTCCCAGCTTTAAAAATATGCCGGAATCATGCGGTCTGGTGTCGTCGAAGTCTTCTTCATTAGCCGCGTCTTCCATCATCTGTTTCATTACAAAGGTTGAAATTCCGACTGCAAGCACGAGACCGACTATTACCAGCACCACAATTAATACTATTGGAGACTTTTTCTTAGGTTGATCCTCAGCAGCCTCAACCTCTTCCTTTTCTTCAGCCATTTACCCTTCCTCCGTTTACCCTTTCAGTGCGCGACGATACTTCATGACACGGCGCACTACTTCATCTGCCGACTCGTCTACGATTAATACTTTCTCATTAACCAACGTTATTACCGTGTCAGGTGTTTCCTCTATCGTCTGAATAAGTTCTGCGTTAAGGATAAATTCGCCCTTCTTCTTATCCGAATTAAATTTTGTCAACTTAATCATTTATTTGCCTCCTAACCAAAAAATTTAAGTCGAATCGAATTTTATAAAGACTTTTAGATAATTTTCAATTTTCGCCGCGAACTTTTAAAATCCTTTATATTTTCTAAATTATTACCTCCTGCGTCAAGAGAAAAATTTTTGCTCTTTTTTATTTACTAATGCTCTTTTTATTTACTGAATTTTTTATTATAATATTTTATAAGGAGAACAAAAATTTTTTCAAGTTTGGTATTATTTGCGCCTACATTAAGCTATGACGTTTTGGGAAAATAGGATGTGATTTTGTGCGTGAATTAATTGCTATACCGATAGGGCTGGTAATTTATGTGATTTTAGTGGCAGTAATTTTTTCATTCTGCCTTTGGTTTTTTGACAAGCCGCACGAATGGCCGTATTTAATACCAATTCTTACGGCTTTTATATCGTTGTCGTTTGCTTGCGATGTGGCTAGAAACATATCCTCCCAAAATGGCGCCGCAATATTGGGAGCAATAGTTGTCGCTTTTTGGATTATTTTTATAATAGTGGACTTTGCCGGCACGATTCAAAATTTCATAGCGGCTTTATTCGGTCAAAGTACTAGTTATGATTCTTTGGATGCTCTTATGTTCTATATCGATGCCGCTTTAAACGCAAAAATTTTTGCGGTGATTTCTATAATTGCGGCAATGGCAGCAGGGAGATAAATGAATCCGGTTCTGCTTTTGTTTTAAAAATTTTCTCCGCATTTCTGCCGTTACGTAGGAAAAAGGAATTAAAAAATTGGATACCGACGAAAAAATTGTTGTTCTTAAATAGCCCGATCCTTTCATAAGGCTTGTATAGTGCCTAAAAAAATTCTTTGAATAATGCCTTAAAAAATTGACGCGTGAAAAATTTTCAGTTACAATTCATATAATAATTTTTTAAGGAGAAATATTTTATATGAAAAGACTTGCACTGATAATTTTTGCCGTTATATTTTTTTTCGTACCAACAGCAGAAGGCGAAGACTCTACACCTGCACCGGAACCGCCACAAATTATCGCGGACTCGGCAATTTTGGTAGAGGCATCAACAGGCAGGGTGCTTTATGAAAAAAATGCAGATCAAGTACGTCAACCGGCAAGCCTTACCAAAATGATGACGGGCATTTTAGGCTGGGAAAATCTTTCGCCGTCGGACGAAATAGAAGTTTCTCAAAATGCCGCCTATACGGAATATGCTTCCCTTCGCCTTGAACCGGGCGACAGGACAAACGCGCTTGACCTTTTGGCAGGTACGATAATTGTTTCAGATAACGCGGGCGCCGTTGCCGTTGCTGAAAAAATCGCCGGAAGTTCCTACGCCTTCGCGCAGATGATGAATGCTAAGGCTGAAGAAATTGGTTGCGAAAATACGCACTTTGCCAATCCGCACGGTCTGCCGAATTTAAACAACGTTTCAACTGCGCGGGATTTGGCAAAAATCGCAATGTACGGTATGAGAATGCCGCAATTTCGTGAAACCGTCGGCACTAAGAAAAAAATGCTGTATTGGCTTTATCCTGCCGACAAGTCCGAGCCATGCGAGAATACAAATGAACTTTTATACCCGCCTGCCGAGACGAAAGATTTTATAACGGCGTATTACGATCCTACCGAAATTACCGGAATTAAAACCGGCTACACGCAAGCCGCAGGTGGTTGCCTTGCCGCAAGTGCAATACGCGGCGACGTTGAATTAATCGTGATAGTTTTGCACTCTGCCGATATGCACACGCGCTTTAATGACGCGGCTAAGCTTTTGAATTACGGTTTTGACCAAGTTAAAAATTTTCGGCAGGTTAAAAGCACTCGTATGACCAGGACGGCATTTGTACGCGGCGGCAAAAGTGCCACCGTTCGCGTTGACGCGGAGCGCGATTTAGTTTATCCGCTTGTTGAAGGCGAAGACCCTAAAAAATTGTCTTTAAGCTACGATATACCGAAATTTCTTGACGCGGGAATTAATAAAGGGCAGGTTATAGGTAAAGCTGTTTTGAAGTACGAAGGCAAGCCGGTTGCAGAAGTGCCTATGGTTGCGCGTGAAAGTGTTGCCGCAGGTTTCAGTATTACGTCATTTATTGTAGGTTTAACTGAGCCGATTTTTTTGATGGCGGAAAATTTTTTGGCAGTGCGTGACGTTGAATTTGTGGCTTTAAATTTTTAGGTAAAAATTATGATTAGGTTAGAAAATGTTACAAAAAAATTCGGCGAACTGACAGCCGTTGACAATTTGAGTTTTGAAATACGGCGCGGCGAAGTCTTTGGACTTTTGGGCAAAAACGGCGCCGGTAAAACTACTACAATAAAAATGATGACCCTGCAACTTCAGCCGAGTGCAGGGCAAATTTTTTTTGAAGAGCGTCTGCCTGCAGGTAACGAAGTTTTCATAAAAAATTTAATCGGTATCGTGCCGCAACATTTGAACTTCGACCAAGACTTAACAGTTGGCGAAAATTTGGAACTTCATGCGCGGCTTTATCACCTGCCGAAATCTGCGCGGCAAAAAAAAATCGACGAGCTTTTAAACTTCGTCGAATTGGAGTCTGTAAAAAATTCTTTTATAAAAAGTCTATCCGGCGGCATGAAAAGACGCCTTTTGATAATTCGTGCGCTTATTCACAGTCCGAAAATTTTATTTTTAGACGAGCCGACCGTTGCACTTGATCCGCAGGTTAGAAGAAAAATTTGGGATTTAATTCAAAATCTCAAGTCTCAAGGTATCACGATAATTTTAACCACTCACTACATTGAAGAGGCTGAATTTTTATGCGACCGCGTAGCCATATTGAACACGGGCAAATTGGTTGCTCTTGACACGACACAGAATCTTTGCAACGGTAAAACGCTTGAAGAAGTTTTTATTCAGCTGACAAAATAAATTTTGAAATATTTGTTGTAAAATTCTCTGGCAGTAACAATCTCAATCCCTGCAAAATTTTTTATCGTCAATAATTCATTATCGCCATCGCCGCTTACAATATAAATCGCCTTCGCGTCAATCGCGCAATTTATGAATTTGTCGTCTTTTGGATCTCTACTAACTTTTAAATCTGAAACTTTTTCCAAATTTTGCAGACTGTAAAAAAATTTTTCACGTAAATTTCTATCCAAAACGTACTTTGCTTTTGAAAATTTGTTATCAATTTTATCAGTATATTCTGCAACAATTTCATCATTCACGCAAATATTAAAATTTTCATCGAGTTCATATAAAATTTTTTTGATCATACATTAAAAAATAAGCCTGAAATTAAAATATTTGTGTATCAATTAGAATTCGCATTTAATTTCTATCAGCCCTTACAATTTTATGCACATATTCGGCAATTTTTTCTTCGTAAGTATCAGGATCGCGCTCCCATTCTGCAAACATTGCCTGTTCATCGGCGAAACTCTTATTTTTAAAGCGTCTTGCATATTGAACTATTGCCAACAAATATTCTTCCGGCATTGTTTCAATTAAATTTACTGCCTCTGCTCTCAAATCCGACATTTTCACCACTCCAATAAGTTTTTTATAAATTTCTACTTACAAATTTGTTTTCCTGCAAAAAAATCCTCGTTAAATGCGAAAAAAAAATAAGCCCTAAGGCTTAAACAGTTTTAAAAATTTTTTAAATTAATTTTCCAATTTCGGAGCAATTTCTTCCATAGTGTAAGCTTCGATAATGTCGCCTTCTCGGAAGTCACGGAAATCAATAATCGAAATGCCGCATTCATAACCGGCGGCAACTTCCTTGACTTCGTCTTTAAATCTGCGAAGCGAATCAATAAGCCCGTCAAAAATTTCTACGTTGTCGCGCAGAAGACGTATTTTGGAATTGTTTTGAATTTTACCTTCAAGCACGTATGAACCGGCAACAAGCGCCTTTGAAAATTTCATAACCTTGCGAATTTCAACGCGTCCTTGAATGACTTCTTTATACTTCGGAGCAAGCATACCGGTCATAGCCGCTTTAACGTCGCCTATCGCATCGTAAATAACGCGGTAAATGCGAATATCAACATTTTCAGTATCGGCAACACGACGCGCATTGTTATCAGGTCTGACGTTAAACGCAATGATTAAGGCGTTGGCAGAAGACGCAAGCATAATATCTGATTCATTTACCGCGCCTACGCCGGAATGAATAATTTTAACGTGAACTTCGTCATTTTTATCATTAAGCGCCAACAGTGAACTTGACAACGCCTCAACCGAGCCTTGAACGTCGGCTTTAACCAAAATGTTAAGGTCTTTAATCGTACCGGCTTTAATCTGACTGAACAGATCGTCAAGCGAAACTTTTTTGGACTTGATTAAATCGTTACGCGCCGCCGCCATACGATGTTCAGCTATTGATTTGGCAGTTTTTTCATCAAGCGCGGCAAGAATGTCACCTGCGTCGGGTACGCCATTTAAACCTAAAACTTCAACCGGCACACTGGGACCGGCTTTTTTAACGTTATCGCCGCGATCATTTACCATTGCACGAACTCTGCCGAATGCCGTACCTGCAACAATATGATCACCAATGCGAAGTGTACCTTTTTGTACAAGCACCGTAGCAACGGGACCGCGTCCTCTGTCTAATTGCGCTTCAATAATTACGCCGCGTGCGTCACGGTTTGGATTAGCTTTTAACTCCTGCATATCGGCTACAAGCAAAACCATTTCCAGCAAGTCATTAATACCGATTTTCTTTTTCGCAGAAACTTCAACCATAACCGTGTTGCCGCCGTAATCGTCGGAAACAAGCTCGTATTCCATAAGCTCTTGCTTAACCTTCATGGGATTGGCGCCGGGCTTATCAATTTTATTTATCGCTACGATTATGGGAACGCCTGCCGCCTTAGCGTGGTTAATAGCCTCAACAGTCTGCGGCATAACGCCATCATCAGCGGCTACAACTAAAATTGCAATGTCGGTAACCTGCGCGCCGCGCGCTCTCATTGCGGTAAAAGCCTCGTGACCCGGCGTATCAAGAAATACAATTTTTCTGTCGTTGCAGATAACTTGATAAGCGCCTATGTGTTGCGTAATGCCGCCGGCTTCTGTTGCAGTTACGGCAGATTGGCGGATAACGTCAAGCAAAGACGTTTTACCATGATCTACGTGACCCATAACGGTAACGACGGGCGGACGTGATTTTAAAGTTTTGGGATCGTCTTCAATTTCCGGAATCAAAGTAGGATCGACTTCCGGCGGTAATTCTTCCGCAGTCACGCCAAATTCAGATGCCACGTATTCGGCAACGTCAAAGTTTATTTCTTGGTTAATGGTTACCATAACGCCCATACGTACCAGCTTAGTCATAACTTCGGTTGCAGTACAGCTCATCTTACTGGCAAGGTCTTTAACCGCGATTGTCGACGGGATTTTTATGTGAGTTGGACGCGCAATTTCTACTTTATGAACAGGTGCAGGTTGCGGACGCGGCTTTTTC
>CAJOKY010000178.1 GCA_905235425.1 uncultured Selenomonadaceae bacterium | reverse complement strand
AGTTAATGATTTTAGTCAATTTCGGCGTAATATTTTTTGCAACAAAAAAACCGTCCGAAGACGGCAAATCAAAGCTAGGTGCGAGGGATTAGGGAGTAGGGATTAGTCTAAAAGCTAATCGCTAATCTGCTAAACTCTTCAAGCGTCAATGTCTCTGCACGCCGCGCAGGTTCAATCCCTGCAACTTCCAACGCCTTTGTAACCGCCTCACGCTGAAAACCTGCGCCTATTAATGAATTTAATAAAGTCTTTCGCCGCTGTCCAAATGCCGCACGTACAACCTTTGTAAAAAATGTTTCATCGACTTTAAACGGCGTTTCTCTAATGTCGCAGACTACTACCGAGCTTGTAACTTCAGGACGCGGTATAAAACTTTCCGGCGGTACGTCAAATGCAATTCGTACATCTGCGCGAAATTGTACCGCTACCGTCATGGCACCGTAAGCCTTAGAATTTGGCGCGGCGATCATTCTTTCTGCAACTTCTTTTTGCACCATTGTCACAATTTTTGTTACCGGCAATTTTCTTTCCATAAGCGTCAACAAAATTTGTGTCGTGATATAGTACGGCAAGTTCGCAACCACTTTGAAATTTTGCGGCATCAACTCTTCTAAATCTACTTTCAAAATGTCGCCTTGTACCAATTTAAAATTTTCGTAGCCTTCCAACGTTTGAGCCAGCACCGCAGGTAATTTTTTATCCAACTCTACCGCCGTGACATTAGCGCCTGCCTCAAGTAATCCCTGCGTCAAAGTGCCAATGCCGGGTCCAATTTCCAAAACGTTATCGCCTTCTGAAATTTCCGCCGCCTCAACAATGCCGTCCACTACCGCCGAGTCTATTAAAAAATTTTGTCCCAATCTCTTCGACGCACGCAGATTAAATGTTTTCAGTATGTGCCGCGTTGCCGACAAATTCGCTATCTTAGGGTGTAACATTTTCTTCCTTTCCATGCTGTATCAAGGCGTCAATCTCTTTGAAAAGTTCGTCGACAAGTTCAGATTCTGCAACCTTACGAACAATTTCACCTTTGCGAAAGATTATGCCTTCACCGTCCGCACCGGCAATACCAACGTCGGCATTGCGAGCCTCGCCGGGACCGTTCACTACACATCCCATAACCGCCACCGTGATATTTTTTTTCACGTTTGAAATTTTTTCTTCAACCTGCGCGGCAATGTCAGGCAAATTTATTCGCGTCCTGCCGCAAGTAGGACAGGCAATTAACGTCGCGCCGTAATCTTTTAAGCCGAGCGATTTTAAAATTTCATTGCCGACCTTAACTTCTGCAACGGGATCACCGGTCAATGAAACACGTATTGTATCGCCTATGCCTTCTGCCAAAAGTGCGCCTATACCTACCGCAGATTTTATCACGCCACTGTTAATAGTACCCGCCTCAGTAATGCCGACGTGCAAGGGATAATCAACCTGCGCGGACATTAAACGATATGCCGCCAAAGTTAATGGTACGTCGTGCGCCTTGAGTGAAATTTTTATGTCAAAAAAGTTTTCATCTTCCAAAATTTTCACGTGTTCCCGCGCAGATTCGACTAAACCTTCCGCCGTCACGCCGCCGTACTTCTGTAAAATTTTTCTACTCAATGATCCGGCATTTACGCCGATTCGTATTGGAATTTTTTTATCTTTAGCCGCCGCAACAACTTCACGCACATGAGCCGCGCCGCCGATATTGCCGGGATTAAGCCGCAACGCCGCAACGCCTTGATTAATCGATTCAAGCGCCAATTTATAGTCAAAGTGTATGTCGGCGATTATCGGCACTTCGACGGCAGAAATTATTTCGTGCAAAGATTTAGCCGCGTCCATATCAGGTACGGCAACGCGTACAATGTCGCAACCTGCCGCTTGAAGGTTTAAAATTTGTTCGACGGTCGCTTTAACGTCCGTAGTTTTGGTATTTGTCATGGATTGAACGCTGATTGGCGCGCCGCCGCCGATTTTTATATTGCCTACTTGAATTTGCCGTGTAATTTTTCTATTCAAACTCTTCACTACTCACTACGAACCTCTTTAGCCGCTTCGCCCATACGTGCAAAGGATTGTTGTACGCCTTCACTGTCAGCATTATAATCCATAGCGTGACCGGCACTGATACCTATTGACTGCGCCTCTGCCGCCGAATCAATGTTAGCGCCGATAAATTCATAACGCCATTTATATTCTTTGGTAGTGGATTCAATTAACGCCTTAACCGACGCCTTATTATATTCTTTGCTGGCATTTTCAAGACCGTCAGTCATAATCAGCACCAATACGCGCCTTTTCGCAGGGCAAACGCCGTCTTTTTCCATTTTGGCAAAAGTCTCGGTAATTGTCCTGCCTATCGCGTCCATTAAAGCTGTGTTGCTACGTGCAAAGTATTCAGCCGACGTGATATCTTTAACTTCATTCAAGTCAACGGCATCGGCAATTTTTTCGTACTGATCATCAAACAAAACCGTAGTGACTTCCGCTTTGCCTGACTCTTTGCGCTGATTTGCCAAAAAGGAATTGTACCCGCCTATAACGTCATTGGCAAGTGAATGCATTGAGCCGCTACGGTCAAGGATACAAATTAATTGCACCGGCTCGGCAGAAGTTTTTTCGCAATTCGCAGTATGCTTATGCGTCGGCAAAAAATTTTTATCAGCCTTCGGCGTACCGGTATCTGCCGCAAAAACTGTAGCGCCGATTAAAAGCATTGCCGTCATTATCGACATTAAAAGTGACTTTAACATTACAATTCGCCTTCTTTCCATACGACTGAAAATTTTATTCACAAACTATTTCGTAAAAATACGAATCCGCGTTTATGTGTAGGATAAATAATTTTGAAAAAAATTGTCAGCGCCAAAACTTCGCCTGTCAAAAAAATTATCGCCAGAGGCATAGCGTTAAGGTTACCGGCAATACCTACAACCGGTGCCATTAATCCGCCCGCACACATCGGCAAACTGCCAAGCAATGCCGACGCCGCGCCCGCCTCCTTTCCGTGATTTCTCATTGACAGTGAAAAACTTGTCGCACTCAATATTGAACCCATTGGTATCATAACGAATAAGCTTAATATCGTCAACTCAATAGCCGCGTGAGTTACAACGCAGATAAAAAATAAAATACCGCCGATAAACGCTTGACATACAGTCCACGCCAACATTTTTATTTCGGCAACTTTACCTGCCAATTTAATCGGTATCAAGCCCGCGCCGATAAGCGAGCAACTCAATCCGCCGAATATAAAGCTGTAAGTTTGCGGAGAAACGTTGTAAATGTCTTGAAACAAAAATGACGAGCCGGATATATATGAAAAGAACACCGAGAACCACGCGCATTGCAATAAAACGTGACCGATAAAATATTTGTCACGAAACAAAGCGCCGAAATTTTTAAATGTTGCCGCGAAATTTTTTGCACGTAATTTTTTCGGCAATGTCTCTTCAAACTTCAAAGTCGACACAATTAACGCCGCGCCGATTATCGAAAGTAACATAAACACGCCGCGCCAATCTGAAAATACTAAAATTTGTCCGCCGACAACGGGAGCAAGTATAGGACCTATGCCGTTTACTGCCATAAGCATTGAAAAAAATCTTGTAAGTTCAACGCCGCTTGTACAGTCTCTAGCTATTGCACGCGCTATGACCAAGCCGAATGAGCCGCTTAAACCTTGAATCAATCTGAATATCAAAAATATTTTTATGTCACTTGCAAGCATACAGCCGATTGTCGACAGCGTGAAAAATGTCATACCGATAACCAGCGGAATTTTTCTGCCGCACATATCGCTGATTGGCCCCGCGAAAATTTGTCCCGCGCCCATGCCGACGATTGTAGCAGTTAAAGTCATCTGTATTAACGAAGTTCCGACGTTAAATTCGGTGTTCATTGACGGCAAGGCGGGCAGGTACATATCTGTTGCAAAAGGTGCAAGCGCCGACAAAACGCCGAGTAAAATTGTTAGTCTGATTTTTCTTTGTGAGTCCATTGTTTAATGCGTAAGGCGTAATGTTCAATTCTTAATTCTTAATTTTTACTTACTCCCTACTCCATACCTCCTAATTCATACAATTCATTTTGAAATGACGTTAATCACATCTTTAGCCGTGACAACTACGGTTAAAAGTAAAAGCAACGCGATACCGACACTTTGAGTGTATTTTAACGCCTTAGCGCTTAAGGGCTTGCCGCGTACCGCCTCAATGACGAGACCGACAAAGTGACCGCCGTCAAGCGCAGGTACAGGCAGAAGATTTATTATGCCGAGATTCAAGCTTAACAGTGCGGCGAAGTTTAAAAGCGGTACAAAGCCGAGCGTTGCAACTTGCCCCGCCATTTGTGCAATGCCGACCGGTCCGGTAACTGCCGCGCCGGAGGGAGCCTTTACCAAATTTGCCAATGCGTCAAGCATATACAATATAATATCTCTCGTATGCGTCAGCGCCATTGTGAATGATTCGACGAGGCCTTTTGATTCGTAGACAACGTGATTTTGTACGCCGATTAAAGCTCTGTCACTGTTTAAATCGGTGGTAGGCGTCACGGTGACTTCTGCAACTTGCGAATTTCTTTCGTATTGAATCGCTATCGGTGCTTTATCTTCGTCAAGTTTAATTTTTTCGGTAAATTCGTTCCACGTTGAAACTTTTTCGCCGTTTACGCTTAAAATTCTGTCACCGGCAAGGAGACCTGCCTCCTGCGCGGGCATACCTTCAATAATAGCGCCTAAAATCGGCTCGGTTGAAGGTTGAGCCACGCCTTGAAAGCAGTAGATACCGAAAAATAAAATTATCGGCAAAATGAAGTTCATGCCGGAGCCTGCCAAAATTACAATCATTCGCGAAAGTACGGGTTTTTCGCAGTAGCCGCGTTCGCCTGCTTGATTGTCGCTGGGATCCATACCGGCAATGTCATTAAAGCCGCCGAGTGGAATTGCACGAATAGAGTAAAGCGTTTCGCCGCGCCGTACTTTGAAAAGTTTGGGACCGAAACCTATTGCAAATTCATCAACGCGCATGCCGGTCAATTTAGCAGTGATGAAGTGTCCGAGTTCATGAAAAAGTACCAAAAGTCCGAAGACAAAAATTGCTGATGCTAATGTAAGTAACATAAAATTTCCCCTTTCGTTGTTAGTGAATAGTAAGTAGTGAGTAGTTAGTAGTTAAAAGCTAAAAGCTAACCGCTAATCGCTAACAGCTAAAGCTAACAGCTAAAAGCTACCCTTCCAAATGATGCTTGATAAATTTTTCGGATAAAATTCTAACCGACGCGTCCTCCATTTTCAAAACGCCGATTGAAGGATATCTCAAAACCGAATGACTTTCAAGCGCATTTTCTATCACGTCATAAATCTGCAAAAACTTTATCCTGCCGCGCAGAAATGCATTTACCGCCACTTCATTTGCCGCATTTAAAATACAAGGCATTGATCCGCCGATTTTTCCCGCGTCATAAGCCAACTTTAAACCGCGAAAAGTTTTTAAGTCCGGCTCTTCAAAAGTCAAGCTTTTTATATCCCAAAAATTCAAGCGCTTTATCGGCGAAGGTAAGCGATTGGGATAAGTCAGCGCATATTGAATCGGCAGGCGCATATCCGGCGCGGCAATCTGCGCGATTATCGATCCATCTTTAAATTCCGTCATTGAGTGAATTATACTTTGCGGATGCACGACAACTTGAATTTTATCGTAATCAACGCCGTAAAGCCAATGCGCCTCAATAACCTCAAGCCCTTTGTTTACAAGCGACGCCGAGTCTACTGTAATTTTTTTGCCCATATTCCAAGTGGGATGCGCCAAAACTTCATTGACCGTGACATTTTGCAATTCGTCAGCAGTTTTACCGCGAAAAGGTCCGCCCGACGCCGTAAGCAAAATTTTTTCAAGCGCGTCATGGTTTTCACCTTGCAGACACTGAAAAATTGCGCCGTGTTCGCTGTCAACAGGCAGGATTTTAACTTTAAATTTTTTCGCCAAATTTATGACAAGTTCACCTGCCGCCACCAGTGTTTCTTTATTTGCAAGCGCGATATTTTTTCCGTACTGAATGGCTTTAACAGTAGGTTCAAGTCCCGCAAAGCCGCTCATTGAAGTCACGATAATTTCAGCGTCACCGTAACCTGCCGCGTCTATAAAAGCTTGCCTGCCGCCTGCCAATTCCGTAGCGTCGAAATTCTTTTCTGCCTTCAATTTTTTGTACGCGTCTTCGTCGGCAAGTACCGCCAACTCCGGCTTAAATTCTTCAATCTGCTTGGAAAACAATTCTACATTTGAATTTGCCGCCAACGCGCAGATTTTAAATTCGCCCGGCAAATTGCGTACCACGTCAAGCGTCTGCGTACCGATTGAGCCTGTTGATCCGAGTATAGATATTTTTTTCAAAGTAATTTCCCCTTAAAAATTTGCTGATTAACTGAAAAGGACCGCCGAAATAAATATCGACAGTCCTGTTAATTTCTTTAGTTGGTCGGAACGACGAGATTTGAACTCACGACCCCTACCACCCCAAGGTAGTGCTCTCCCAAACTGAGCTACGTCCCGACTGGATTTCAGCGTTGAACTTTCAACGGCGCATATATTACCACAACGATTTTTAAAATGCAAGCAAAATTTTTAAGGTTACCTGCAACACCTAATCAAGCTACATTAAAATTGAAAGTGAGAAATTTTTTTGCTATAATTTCGGCATTATTTCTTAACGAAAGGAAATTAACGTGAATAAAGCTTTTTACGACAACGAAAGAGAAATTGATCTTGATGAACAGAAAAGACTTTACCTGCGCGAAAAAAGAATTTCTTGGACGCGGACGGCTATTTTTATTGCACTCATCATAGCGCTGGCATTGGGGCATGACGGATACCATTACGCATATATCGGCGCGGCAATTCTGTTTATGATTTTTATGACGCTGGTAGGACGCCACGACGAAATAAAACAGCGGCAAAAATTTTTGACAAGCCGCTTAAACGTTTTAAATTCCTACATTGTCCGTGCGCGCGGCACATGGCGTAAGCGTTCCAATGACGGCAGTAATTATCTTGACAGCGAAAGACCGCAGGACGTTGACCTTTACATTTTTGGTGCAGGTTCAATCTTTCAATATATCTGCGCGGCACGTACAAAGCGCGGACGTGACAGATTGGCGGCGTCATTTTCACCGATACCGCCGGAAGATTTCACCGAAATTCGCATTCGTCAAAAAGGCGTTGCAGAACTTTTACAGCGTCCGCGTCTTTCACTCGACCTTGAGGCATTAGCCCGCCTTATGCCGAACAATCACGATACCACGCCGCTTATTAAGTCATTGGAAGAAGAAACTCCGCAAGTCGGCAAAGTTTTTAACCTGCGCTTTTTGCCGATACCTTTAATTGCCGGCATAATCGCCCTTTTCTACGCGCAGATTATCGACGCTATTTCAATGATCATGCTTTTAGCGGCAGTACCAATATTTTCATTCGGCGTATCGCTTGCCATGCTGTCACGTACTTCCGAAATTTTAAAGCCGCTTAAAATGTTGTCGCAGGAACTTAAACTCTATCAAGCAATTTTTGAAAGGCTTGAATCGACGGACTTCAGCTCATCAAGTATGCGCAAAATTCGCGACGCATTAACAGACGAAGTATCGGCGGCACGAAAGTTAAAGACTCTTACTTTGCTTGTAAGATTTGTAAACGCGCGTAAAAATCCATTTGTGTACTTTTTAGGCAACGCGTTATTTATGATAGATTTTTTCTGCGTGGCGGCATTCATCAGTTGGCGAATAACGGCATCGCGACACCTTCATAAATGGATTGACGCTTGGTCGGAGGCAGAAGTTTTAATTTCTTTGGCTTCAATCGGTCAAACGCGTAACACATACTGTTTTCCAACTTTGCTTGACGATCCCGCGCCGCGAATTGAGGCAAAAAATTTATCAAGTATTTTAATCGCCGGCAAAAAAGCCGTACCAAACAGCGCAACTTTTACGGCGGGGACGACGATTATAACAGGCGCCAATATGAGCGGCAAAACTACTTGGATTAGGACGCTTGCAGGCGCGGTAATTTTGGCTTATGCCGGTGCTCCTGTCTGCGCGGAAAGTTTTTCGGTTAGTCGTCTTGCCGTCTTCACTTCAATCAGAGTAAACGACGATATCGGTCAAGGCTTATCCACTTTCTACGCGGAACTTCTGCGTATTAAAAGTATGATTGAGTACAGCGAAAA
>CAJOKY010000177.1 GCA_905235425.1 uncultured Selenomonadaceae bacterium | reverse complement strand
GGGTCTTGTACCATAATTGACATTGGTACTTTTGATCTTATGTCGAACCAGTTATAAGCCAGCTCCGTGCATTCAAAAAGTTCATTTTCCGTGTAATCTGTCAAAAATTTTTTCAAGACTTCTCCCGCGCATAAAGCGTACGGTTTATTGACGAATTTATTTATTTCTTCCAATTTGATTTTCGGAATTGACTCCGGCACGAATAAGCCGCCGTCGGACGCCAATCCCTGTAAAATCGCTACTGCCGAATCTACCGGCTCTGTCTTTGAACGTGTGCTTATATATTTCAAAAAGATTTTCTCCTTTCGTTTACATGGCTGAAAAAGTTTTGTATGATAATTTGCAAATTATAATCTTAAACAAAGGCAAGGGTCAAGTTTTGAAAAATTGCCGATCAATTTCTGTTATAATAAAATAAAAATTCTCAAAATATTTCTGTGGAGGCAATTAGAATGAACAGAGAAAAAATTTCAGAAATGATTCACCCGTTTGTAAAAGATAATCGCTTGAGTTATGAAGACTTTGATAAAATTTTTTACGGACTATCACAAAAAGAACAATATTCCATATCAGAATTTTTATCTAACAATCTAAACATTGTACTGATAGACGATGAAGATTTTTCAACTACTCAAGAAAATTTTTCAACTACTCAAGAAAATTTTCAATTTGTGGATTATGTTTTGGCGGCGGTGCAACCTTACATTGAAAATCAACAGTTGACCTATGATGAGTTTGACGAAATTTTTTCCAACCTAGATAGACGTAAGCAATATGCCGCTACAGATATTCTTGCCGAGTCTGCCATTTCTCTTGTAGACGAAAAAATTTCCCCCGCGCAGGTTGAATATAAACTTCAAGATAATTTCCCGCCTCAGCCCGAAGCCGTTATACCGCGCAAAGAAAATGAAATTAAGGCATCCAATTCTGTACTTGTACGATTAGCACAAAAAGGTGACCGGCAAGCTTTACGCGATTTGTTCGTTAAAAATCGGCGGCTTATCTTAAAATATGCTCAACGATACAGTAAAATTTATAAACACTCTTTAAGTGACGAAGATTTGGAGCAAGCCGGTAGGATTGGAATGCTGAAGGCTGTCGAAAAATTTAATCTGAGTCGCGGCACGCAATTTACTACTTATGCTGTATACTGGATTAAACAAGCCATTTTACGCACGATTTATGATGCAGGATTCACTGTTCGTTTGCCCGTCCATGTATTTGAAAAAATTAATAAAGCCGCAACGCTGAATAATAAATTTTGTTTTCAGGAGGAAAATTTTTCCGTTCGCGTTGAACTCGTCGCTAAAAAAATGGGAATTTCAACTGAAGAAGTACATGAATTATTTTTTATGCGTGACGCTTATGCCAATTTAACGTCTCTTGACGCGCCGGTTAATGAAGAATCCGATTCTGCACGTAAAGATTTTATTGCAGATGACGTGTCCCATTCCCCCTTTGAATTAGTTTCACAAAAAATTCTTAAGGAAACCATTTCTATACAGCTGAATAATTTAAGTGAACGCGAAAAGCAAATTTTAATTTTGCGTTTTGGCATTTATGATGGTCAAACACGAACACTTGATGAAATTGGAAAAAAATTTAACTTGACGCGCGAACGTATAAGACAAATAGAAACTAAGGCGCTGCAAAAACTTCGGCATCCGTCGGTAACAAAAGAATTAAAGGAGTGGTTATATTGAAAGGAAATATTTTTGAAAAATATGTATCTAAAAAAATTACAGACATACTTAACGAAGAAAAAATAATTGTTGTTTTGAAGGGGATTCCTCTATGCATTGTCGATAAAAATTTTCAAGCTGATATTGAGGCGGCGGCTGAAAATCCTATACAATATTTTTTGGATAACATTGTAAATAACAATCGGAAATGTATTACATATGAAGAATTTTTATTACTGAAAAATTTTATACGTGCTCAATATTCAACTGTCCATATTCTCAAAAATAATATTTATGTTGAGCAATATCCGATAGAAATTGATTTTAGCGCGACGATAAAAAACAATTTGCTGGAACATTATAAAGAACCGGAAACGGAAACCGGCGACGTTGAAGAAAATTTTTCACTCGGCAAACTCGGAGAAATTTTCACGGGCATTAAAGAGCATAAAAATATTTTAATCGGCGTTTATAACGATGAGGGTATCGAAGATGAAGTGGACGTTCAGACACATAATTTATTTGAAAATAAATTGGTTGAACTTAACTTGATTGACGAAACCGGCGTATTGAATTTTTTTGACATTGTAGAAGAATCAGATTTTGTTTGTGCTGTAAAAAATATTCTTTATGATGCGCCGCAAAATTTTTATGTCCGTCTAAATAATTGCGTCAGCGATAAAGAGAAAATTGAACTCAATTTAAAGATACTGCAGAATAATTTTTCATCACAGACAAAAATTTTCTGTGTTCGCGCAGAAGAATTTAAATTGGGATTTGAACATAGAAACGAGTACACGGAAATTTTAAAAAAATATTGGGGCTATGAAAATTTTAGAAACTTTGCGGTATACGATTTAGCTAACTTGGAAAAGGGCATTAAATCAACGATTGACATTTCGCAGGAACAAATTATTTCGGATATCGTCATTCAAGTTGAAAGTTGCGAAAATAATATCGGCAGAGATATTTTTGTTACGGCACCGACCGGCGCGGGTAAGTCTGCAATGTTCCAAGTTCCCGCTATATATCTTGCCGAAAAATATAATTTGTTGACAATTGTAATTTCGCCGCTAATAGGCTTGATGAACGACCAAGTAAAAAATCTTGAAATACATTATCCTTATGTTACCACAATTCATTCTGATATTGCGCCACCAATCAAAGAAGAAATTATTACAAACGTATCGGAGGGCAAATATCACATAATGTACATTTCGCCGGAAACGCTTTTAAGTCGCAGTGACATTGAAAATTTAATAGGTGAAAGAACGATAGGAATGGTTGTAGTTGACGAGGCTCATATTGTAACGACGTGGGGCAAACAATTTCGACCTGATTATTGGTACTTAGGCGATCACGTGCGTAAACTTCGTAAACGACAGATTGAAAAGAAAGGACGATCGTTTATAATTGCAACCTTCACTGCAACGGCGATTTACGGCGGCTTAGAAAATATGTATGGTGAAACTATTGACAGCCTGCATATGCTTGAGCCGATTACGTACTTGGGATATATGAAACGCGGAGATATAGAAATTTTGATTGATAATAGTAAACTTCCCGCCGGTGAACGCGCAGAATTTGAAATGCCTAAATACACTGATATTGAGGTAGCCATTAATCGCGCGGAGATTTTTAATAAAAAGACTTTAATTTACTTCCCGACAGTTAGTCTTATTGAAGATGCCAAAATAATTCTTGCAAGTCGCGCTAAAGATAAAAGTGTTGCATTTTATCATGGAAAATTAAGCAAGGAAGAGAAAATGGCAAACTACGAAGATTTTTTGAGCGGCAAAAAGTTAATAATGATGGCAACGAAAGCTTTCGGAATGGGGATTGACATTAATAATATTGAAGTCGTTATGCATTTTGCGCCAACAGGTAATGTATGCGATTATGTACAAGAGATTGGACGGGCGGCACGACGAAAGGATTTAAAAGGCGAGGCACGCTATCACTACGATAAAAGCGATTTTAAGTATATTAATCGTCTGCATGGGCTTTCCGCGATAAAAAAATATCAGCTTATCGCCGTTATCAAAAAAATTTATGACCTTTATAAATTGAATAGTAAAAGTAATTTACTTTTAGACGCTGAGAATTTCACGTACATTTTTGACAGTCAAGGCGACGAAAATTCCAGCATTAACAAAGTTAAGACGGCGCTTTTGATGATACAGCGAGATTTTGAAATTAAGTTTGGATTTTCGCCGATAAGTGTCAGACCAATTCCGCTTTTTTCAGAAGGATTTTTTACAATCAGACCTTTTATTCAAAATAAACTGCGTACAGATTACGGAAATTGTCTTGATGAAGTAGAGAAAAATCTTCATATTTGCCGCGTCAACCTCAAAACAATTTGGCGTCAAGAATATCAGCACATGACTTTCCCGCAATTCAAATATTTTATCTACTCTGCCGGTGATGAATTGGCATTTAACAAAATTTATCCGCTGAAATCTGCTTTTTGTGTCACGATAGATTTTAAAGATAATTTTTCTGAGAAATTTAAAAAGTTTTGGAATGTCTTCAAAAAATTTATTAAGGAATCAATTTTTAATCAAACAACTTTATCAATGGACGATATGACTAAAAATCTTATTGAAAAATGCAAAGTTGATAAATATAAAGCCCAAAGTATTTGTGAAATTATTATGGCGGCAATGTCGGCGAATAGGCGTTACAATAAAACAACGACGCCTATGTTTTCGGAAACAACATTTGTAGGCGGTCTGGTTAAATATCGTTTTACAGTAACTGTAAAATCTTTTTTTGGACGTATCGAGCAACTTTTTCAGGACATTATTGATGGAACTCACGAAAATACATTTTATTTGGCAGAAGTAAAGCCAAACGTTGTCAAAGAGTACAGTGCAGTACTCGGCATTTTAGAGGCTATGGGTGCGTTGTCATTTGATATGACCGGCGGCGCGAACAGTCAAATTTTTATACATATAAATCAGATTAGAAATTTGAAAAACATTTTAGACAATAGCGGAAAGTATCGTAACCGCATAATTGATGCCGTCGCTGAACGTCATAAACTTTCCGTTGAAATTCTTACTCACATTTACGAAGGAAATTTTAGCAACACAGAAATTTGGGATTTGTTGGAGGATTATTTTCTTGGCAGAGTCAATAAAATTTTATCCAATTAATTTGATTGTTGAAAATAAAAAATGTATCGTGGTAGGCGGCGGCAAAGTGGCGTACAGAAAAATTTGCGGCTTGCTTGACGCCGGAGCTATTGTCGAAGTCATTTCGCCGAAAATCTGCGCGGATATTGACAAACTTGTTTCTGCAGGTAAAATCACGTGGCTTGCTGAAAAATATTCTGTAGAAAAAATTTCGGACGGCTTGATTTTAATTGCCGCGTCCGACGATGCTGAAGTAAATCGCAAGGCGGCGGAAGATGCGCGAAGTAAAAATTTTCTTGTAAACGTCGTGACAGATTCTGACACCGATTTTACCGTACCTTCAAAGATTCTGCGCGGCGATTTTTTGCTGACAATTTCAACCGGCGGCAATTCACCTGCCTTTTCAAAATTTGTACGTGAAATGTTGGAGCAGGAATTTAATTCAAACTTTGGCGAGGGCTTAAAAA
>CAJOKY010000176.1 GCA_905235425.1 uncultured Selenomonadaceae bacterium | reverse complement strand
GCAGAGGAATTGTCTGCGGCAAGACTTGACGAGCCAATTTTGTAGACAGCGGAAAGTCCGGCACTGCCACGACCAATTTTAATTTTATTTTCGGCAGGAATGAAAATGTATGCACTTGATTTTTTTCAGCGACGCTTACCGTAAAGCCGCCGAAAATTGCCGGTGCGACGTTATCGGGGTGACCTTCAATTTCCGTTGCAAATTTCAAAATATCTTGACGGCTGAAGGGATTTTCCACTACCGCATTTGCGCCGACAAGTCCCGCAACGATAGCCGCCGCGCTTGAACCTAAACCCCGCGACATAGGCACGTGATTGACCATGCGAATTTCCGCGCCTTTAAATTTATCGCCTTCGCCTGCACGTTCAATTAAAAGCCGCGCAGATTGCCATACGATATTTTTTTCATCAATCGGAATTGACTCTGTACCTTCACCTGTCGCAAAAATGTCAAGGCGCGTATCTTCTAAAAATGTAAATTCAAATTCGTTATAAATTGTTGCCGCGAGTCCCAAACAGTCAAAGCCCGAGCCGCAATTCGCAGAAGTACCAGGCACTTTGACTTTTACTTTATGTTTCGCGGACGAAGTTTCGTTGTCCATTATTTCACCAATTAGTAATTTTTAAATTTACCTCGTATAGAAAAAATTTTACTCTTCGACGCGAATCACGCTGAAAATTTTATTGACGCAGGAAAGTTTTTTCAATTCCACTTCCGCCTGCAAAATATTTTTATGCTTGACTTCGTGCGTTATCACAACGATTTCCGCACCTTCGCCAAATTCTGCATTGGTCTGCATTACTGATTTCAAGCTGACATTCATTTTGCCGAAAACCGTAGCAATTTGACCGAGTACGCCGGGATCGTCATTTACCAAAAGACGCAGGAAGTACGAAGACTCCGTTTCATCAAGCGGGCAAATTTTTTTCTGTTCGTAGCATGTACAGCCGAATCTGCCGACGTTGCCTAAATCAATGCCGCGTGCAATTTCCACAATGTCTGAAATGACTGCCGACGCTGTAGGATACCCCGCGCCGGGACCGTAAAACATAGCTTCATCAATGGGGTTGCCGCGTACGAAAATTGCATTAAATACGCCGTTGACCGATGCGAGCGGGTGTTTATTCGGCAAAAGTACGGGGTGGACGCGAACATCAACGCCTAAATCGGATTCTTTACCTACCGCCAAAAGTTTTACCGTGTAGCCCAACTGCGCGGCGTAGCGAATATCTTCCGGCGTGATTTTCGTAATGCCTTCCATTGAAACATCTTCAAACTTCACGCGGCTGTTAAAGGCGATTGACGCGAGAATTGCAATTTTACGCGCGGCGTCTTTACCCTCAACATCAGCGGCGGGATTAGCCTCCGCGTAACCTTTAGCCTGCGCTTCCTTAAGCACCGTGTCATAATCGGCGCCGTCTTCCTTCATTTTGGTAAGCATGTAATTTGTAGTGCCGTTGACAATGCCCAAAACTTCGGTAATTTTATTCGGCGTCAATGAACGTTTAAGCGGCATGATAATGGGAATGGCGCCGCCTACCGACGCTTCAAAGAGAAAGTCAATTTTATTTTTATCTGCCGTTTCAAAGAGTTCACTGCCGAACTGCGCGACAACGTCTTTGTTTGCCGTGACAACATTTTTTCCGTGATTCATCGCCTGCAGTATAAAATCTTTCGCAGGTTTAATGCCGCCGATAAGTTCAACGACAATTTGAATTTCGGGATCGTTTAAAATATCGTCATAGCTGCTTGTAGCGGGAAGACCTTGTTCATGCAGTTTGGGAATTTCATGCGGCAGTACGAGAATATTTTTAATTTGAATGTCCGTACCTGCGCGTTGTGTAATGATGTCGTGATTGTCTTTCAAAACTTTTAAGACACTGCCGCCGATAGTTCCTGCGCCGAGAATTGCGATTTTTATAACCTTTTCACTCATAAATATTTTTTCTCCTTAGCTTGTAGCGTGTAGCCGGTATCGATTAGAGATTAGCGCCGGCTTTTAACGCGTCAACTTTATCAAGACGTTCCCAAGACAGATCAATATCAGTCCTGCCGAAATGTCCGTATGCAGAGGTGGGACGGTAAATCGGACGACGCAAGTCAAGCATTTTGATAATACCTGCGGGACGAAGGTCAAAGTTTTCATTGACAAGCTTTGTGATAAGTTTTTCGTCAACTTTGTTTGTGCCGAAAGTGTCAACGTTCACCGATACCGGACGCGCAACGCCTATCGCGTAAGCAAGCTGAATTTCGCAACGGTCGGCAAGTTCCGCCGCAACGATATTTTTGGCAACGTAACGCGCCGCATATGACGCACTGCGGTCAACCTTTGTCGGGTCTTTGCCGCTGAATGCGCCGCCGCCATGACGCGCCATGCCGCCGTAAGTGTCGACGATAATTTTTCTGCCGGTAAGTCCCGAATCACCCTGCGGTCCGCCGATTACGAATTTGCCGGTAGGATTTACGAAAAATTTTGTTTCAGCCGTCAACAATTCTTCCGGCACAATCGGCTTGACAACGTACTTGATAACGTCAGCTTTAATCTGTTCAATGCTTACGTGCGGATCGTGTTGCGTGGAAATTACAATTGTATCAACGGCAACGGGTTTATCGCCTTCGTAAACTATCGTGACTTGCGTTTTGCCGTCGGGACGCAGGTAATTCATTTCGCCGGTGACTTTGCGAATATCGGCAAGCTTGTACGCGAGTTTATGTGCAAGGGAAATCGGCAACGGCATATATTCAGGCGTTTCATTAGTCGCGTAGCCGAACATCATGCCTTGATCTCCCGCGCCTATCGCGTCTTCAATATCCATATTGCCTTCACGTGCTTCAAGCGCTTTATCGACGCCCTGCGCAATATCCGGCGATTGTTCATCAAGCGAAATTAAAACGCCTACCGTGTCCGCGTCAAAACCATACGCAGAATTTGTGTAGCCGATTTCGCGAATTGCCTCACGAATAATTTTTGAAATGTCAACGTAGCAGGTTGTAGAAATTTCGCCTACGACGTGAACCTGTCCGGTAGTTACCAAAGTTTCGCAAGCTACGCGACCTTCAGGATCACGTTCCAAAATTGCGTCCAAAATGCTGTCGGAAATTCTGTCGGCAACTTTATCGGGATGCCCTTCAGTTACCGATTCAGAAGTAAATAAACGTTTCTTCAAAATTAACACTCCTCAATAAAAATTTTAAAACTTTTATCATTTAAAGTTCAAGCCCAATTAAGGTTTTTAATTAAGGCTTTTAATTGTACACCATTTTATACTGCAAATTCAACCGCGTTGAAATATAAAAAAAGTCCCGATCGTAACCGAGACTTAAAATTTTGTAACCGAGACTTAAAATTTTTCAAAAAGATATTTATAAACGGCGTTGGTAGTAAGGTTGAGATTTTTGGTAATTTTGGCGTCGAACTTAATCGCGGGCGAATTGTCGGAGTAAATCGCGAACGCCATATTGTCACATTGCCGCTCATAAAGCGTGCGTACAAATATATCCCACAAAGGCAACATTGCGCCGCTGTTCAAATATTTTTTCGCAACCGCAGTTTGTTCAACCACGATATTTTTTCCGTCCGGCGCCGTCACCAAGTAATACGCGGCAAGCTTATCATCTTTCACCGAAATGAAACTGATATCCTTTGCAACCAAATTTTTGTCGTAGCTGTCAAAAAATCTTTTTATGTCCAAAGGATTTTCAAAAAAATTTTCCTGCGAATGATACAGCTGATCCATATATTTTTCCGGCGCTTCGGCGAATGAGTAAATTTTAAAATTGCGTCTGGCGAAATATTCAAGGTATTTGTGACCGTGCGTCGCCATAAATTCATCAAAATAATTTTCCTTCCATTCGCTAAGTGACTTCCAATCTGCGCGGTATGTTTTGACAACGCTGTCCTCGTTAAAACCTGCCGATTTGCAAACTTTAACTATCGACGAAAAATTTTCTTGACTTTCGGAAATTGATATCAGAACCTCAAAAACGTCATCAAGCGTCGTCAAATATTTCAACAGCGCCGTGAATACGCCGTGACGCCGATTTTCAGCAACAGTGTAGGCGTATGTAACATTACAAAGATTTTCTAATACATTCGCGCAGATATATCCTGCAGGGACGTGATCTTCAAGCATTATGTACAAATTTTTTTCAGAGGCAGATTTTTTTGCAGATAAATCGGAATACGCCGTGCGGCTGTCACCAAATAAAAAAAGATAATCTCTGTACGTGCCGCTGATAATTTTTCTTTCCATACTTTTCAACTCCATAAAAAAACGGGATAAATTAATACCCCGCCAAAATTTTCATATCCAAACGTTTTAATCTAATCTATGCTGTAGCCTTCCGTCGCAACGCCTTCAACGAAGAAAACATTCACGCCGTCAACAATGAAGTCATAAACCTTTTTAACTGCGCCGGTCTTCGTGACATTTACAACAGTAGCAGTCGCGCCGTCTTCTGTAAGTGCCGCCTTGCCCTTGCTGTCAATCGCGCGGGCGTAATCGTCATTGCCGCAGTAAAACCATTGGCTAGACGTTGTGAACCACGTTGCACCGTTAGAAAATTCAACTTTGTAAATTTCTTCATCAACAATCGGACGAACTTCAGTAACTTTGCTGATCACCTTTTTATTCTGCGCGTCAACGCTGATAACTTCGTCGCCAACTTTGATGTCGCTGATAACTTTATCGCCGCTCGGCGTTGAAATTTTTGAATCGGCAATGAAACAACCTCTGGTTGTGAATATTTTTTCCAAAAGCCATTTGCCGACTTCAACAGCTATTTGTACAGGATCGCTTTTGTCTTCTCCTCCCGCGACCGTTTCCAATTCATGTTCAGTCAGCGTTTCGGCGTCATTTTCATGCGATTCAAGATAAGCCTTAATATCTTCGACGGAAATTTCCACGCCGACTTCCTTTGCAAGCGATAGGACTTTTTGGAACTGCTCGTCGCTGTTTTCATCTTCTGTATCTTCAATAATTTGCTTAAGCTTAGCCGCCAATGCCTCATCTTCTATAATCTTTGCATAAAAAATTTTCAAGTTATCCATTTTTAAAACTTCCTTTCAACTTTTATGTTTGATTATTATACGCGATATGTCAGAAAAAATTAGCAACT
Source organism: uncultured Selenomonadaceae bacterium (assembly GCA_905235425.1). GTDB lineage: Bacteria > Bacillota > Negativicutes > Selenomonadales > Selenomonadaceae > Quinella. The sequence continues at coordinate 176 of CAJOKY010000176.1, read as the reverse complement.
AAGATTTTTTTTCCGCGCAAATTTTAAATGCACCCGTCGGACATACAGAAATAATTGCCGCCCAATCTTCGCGCTTTGTATCGTCAATAAAAATTTTACCGTCTTTAAAGGTCACGCCGCCAAATTCAGATTCGCTTACACAAGCGCCGCATCGTACGCAGATATTTTCATCAAGA
>CAJOKY010000175.1 GCA_905235425.1 uncultured Selenomonadaceae bacterium | reverse complement strand
GATGCGCTTTTTCAATCTCATCAAAAAGTAAAACGGAAAAGGGATTTTTTTTCACGGCGTTGGTAAGTTGACCGCCCGCCTCGTAGCCGACGTAACCGGGGGGCGCGCCAAGCAATTTTTGATCGCTATGACTTTGAGAATACTCGCTCATGTCAAAACGTATGCAACTATTTTCATCTCCAAAAATAATTTCGGCAAGAGTTTTAGCCGTTTCAGTTTTGCCCGTGCCAGTTGGACCAGCGAAAAATAAAACGCCCTTAGGTCGAGAATGCGACGATCCCTGAAGTCCCGCAAGTCCCGTGATAGCGCGTTTAACTATGTCGAGAGTTTTGGAAATGGCGGCGTTCTGTCCTTTGACACGTCTTTCAAAAGTAGCTGGTGTTATTTTTTCGCGGTCAAGATTTTTCCATGCATTCTCCCTTATGCCGTACTTGTACAAGTCGACGATGTCGCACATATCGCGGATATTATCGCATTCATTTTTGCAAAGCTGTTTTAAGCTGTTTAATTCTTTGAGGCTCAATCCTTCCGTCAACGCAATAAATCTGTCCTGAAGTTTTAAAAGTTCTTCGGGATTTTTTTCGTAGTAAGACATTTGATTTTCACGAACATTTTTTCTGAAGAAGTTGGGAAATTTTTTTTCGCCCTTGACAAAATTTTCGCGCTCCTCCTTCGATGGAAATCCCATTGTAATAATTTTTACGTTAGGATTTTGTAAATAAAACCATGCGGGCAAATCATTAACTTTGTTGACAATTAGGACTAAACGATTTTTCAAAGTTTCCAGCGACGATTGCAAAAGGCGTGTGAAGCTGTCAATCTCCGCCTGTTCCATGTGGTCTGGCGTGATGATGTAGCGCGACGCAAAATTCATGACGACTACGGTCGACGTTTCATTCTGCGCGAGTATATTACGAATAATTTCTGGCGCAGTCGTACCAGTTCCGCTAAATTTACTTTTGTTAAGGTTGCCAGCTTCCTTTGCAAGCTTAGCAAAAATTTTTATGGCGTCCGCGTCGAAGTCATTATAAAATCCGCGCAGATTGTCATAGAAAATTACGTTTTGATAGCCAGCATCTTTGAAAAAATAATCCAAGTACTGACTAAGGCGCGGCGTAAATAAAATTCCTCCGTCTTTGCTTGGGTACTGGTACGAATCAAGCACGTTGCCTTCCAAAATTATCAGCGGCTTAACCTTCGTGAAAAGTTCAAGTTCTTTGTGCCACTTCGGAATATAATTGCCCATTGCGTTCCCTCCAAAATTAAAGCACGTAATCTGTCATCAAAGCCCTAACTTTATTTTTTATCTTCTCATTCATTCCTGCCACGTCGCCGGAAATTTTTACGTTGGAAACATCATTTATCAGGGCAATTAATTTTGATGTTGGGGTATTGTCTTTGCCTTGAAGTTCCAACATCAATTCAATTTCGGCGACAACTTCATTGACGAGATTTTCAACAGTAGGATTCGCAGGATTCATTTCAAGGACAAAAGCCGATTTCTTAATCTCCCTAACAATTTCTTCGGAAATGTTAGGAATTCTTTGCAAGTCGCGGACTCTCTTCAACAAATTTTTTGCAAGGTCGCTTGGTTTTTGCGCACGTGGATTTGGAGTGTAATAAATGATTTTGGTAGTAAATGGAAAAGCATTTTCGCCGATTTCTTGCACTGATTCGGGCAAACGTATTTCTTTCAAACTTCTACACCAAATGAAAGCACATTTGCAGATTGTTTGTACAGAGTCCGGAAAGTGAATTCTTTTCAAACTGATACACCAATGGAAAGCTTCCGAGCCGATTGTCTGTAAAGAATCGGGCAAGTGGATTTCGTTCAAACTTTTACATTCAAAGAAAACTTTATATCCAATTTCAATGACGGGTAGTCCATCAATAGTGTCAGGGATTGTCATTCTGTAAGACGAGCCGTTATATTTATCAATCCTTATGCCGGAATCAATTTTTCTATATTTAAAATCACCGTACCTCATAAAAAACCCTCTCAATGAAAAGCTTGGATTGTGTATCGATACTTGCCTTTTTTCTTTACCATAGTGATTTGAAAATCTCTGTGCGCCTGCAAGCTGTGAAAATTTACTTCGCTCGCGCCGTTGCCTATCTTCTCAAAAATTTCTTTGTAAACATCGTCTTCAATGTGCGCGTTCACTAAAGTTTGAACTGCCACGAAAAGAACCTCTGTAATTGTATCAGAATGATTTTGATTTATCCAGACGTACGCCGCCGCGAGATAACCTTTTGAGTTTGCCTTCAAGCAAATGTAATCGTCATTTTCAAATGTCGCGTAGTAGTACGTAAAATTATTTTCCACCTCGCCGATAGTGCAATCTTTTATGCGCAAAGTTGCAAGCCGTTTAGATAAATCTGGATTACTGTCACGAAATTCATCACAGTAACTTTGCATAATCGTGTTGTAGGCAATAACAGTTTGGTCGACGCCACGCTGATCGTTAAGCTGACGTGTTCCTGAACCAACCTTGCGAATAATTTCGTCCCTCTCCACAAAAAAATATTTGTACGCAGCGTAGATTGCCGCACCGCCGCCAACAAATGCACCGACTGGCGTCGAGAAAACAGAGCGGAATAACATGCAAATGCCGATGATTAATCCGAAAAAAAATTTAGCCGCGCCCTTCAGCAACTGAAAAAATCTGTACGTCCAAACTCCAAAATTATTTCCTTCAAATTCATGGAAGTTGCCACTAACTTTTGCGACGACATCTTTAAAATTATTTTCGATTTCGGAATGGCGATAGTACAAAGTTGATTGCGAAGAAAAAGAATTTGCCGCCAAACTCAGCGCGGAATTTTTTCCTTCGAAGAGTACTTGCAATGGTGACGAAGTTTGAAAAGCTTCGTTGCCTATGAAAATCACGCGCGCGGGAATAATAATTCTTTCGACAGCGACATTTTTAAAAGCAGTTGCCTCGATGCTCTGCAAATTTTCATTCAGAATTATTTTTTCAAGCGACGTACAATTTTCAAAGCAACCCTTACACACAACCATGACTTGCGGAGGAAAAATTATTTGCTTGAGATTTTGGCAATGTTGAAACGCATACGCGCCGAGTTTGGTTAAAGTCTTCGGCAGTTCCAACGAAGTCATCGTGTTGCTATGAAATACGTAGTCTCCAATTTCTTTTACTTCCAGCCCGTTGATTGTGTCAGGAATTTTCATAACCGTTGAATCAATTCCCGCGTACGCAATAATTTTCATACCGCCGGAAAAATTTTTGCAGATAAAATCTTCTTCCAACGGACCATCTTTGCGTATGATTTTGTTTATAGTGTCGACGAGCGAATTAATTTTTCTATCGACCATATCTTTTAGTTTAGTGTTCGTGTAAATATTATCGGGTGGAGAAATTTTTTTATCGGCGACGGAATTAATTAACCTGCTGACATTTTGCATGAACTGTTCGTCGTCGATTTGCTTCTGAAGAGCAGCAGATTTTTCAGCGTCGTTTAAAAGTGTGGTTAATTCGTTTTCAATGGAAGAAAAATTTAATTTGCCTTTGGAAGATAAATTAATCAGGAGTTGTATCAAGTTAAGGGCATTTTGCGGGACGGCGGACGTTAAATTTTTTGCGCGGCGTTGCAGTTCATTCTGATTCATTTTCACTCCTACTTTGTGTCAAAATTTTTACGTTATTTTTTATGTGCGCTTCAAGCGGAGAAATTGTTTCGGCGTAAAAATTTTTTTTAGAGATTTGGACGTTAGAAGAAACGGAGTTCAGAAGATCAATTAATCTTGATTCCAGCGTTGGGGTGTCTTGAATTTTGATTATGGATTCAACGTCGCTGATAATTTCACGGACGAGCTTTTCAATGTCCAATTTTAAAATGTGCTCCACCTTTTCAAGTTCCTTTACAATTTCTTCGGAGATGACGCCAGATTTTTTCAATGCAATAATTTTTTCAAGAAGCGGCGTTGAATTTTCTTGAGTTGAAGTTTTATAACGAACGATTATAGCATCGCGTGGAAAAGCGTTATTGCCGATTGTCTGAAGAGAATCAGGCAAGCTAATTTTTACTAAGGCTCCACAACCAAAGAACGCCTTATCGCCGATTATTTGAACAGAATCAGGCAAGCTAATTCTTACTAAGGATGTACAATTACAAAACGCCTCATTGCCGATTGTCTGAATAGAATCGGGCAAGTTAATTTTTTCTAAGAAGGTACACTTCTTGAAAGCTCTATCGCCTATTTCGGTAACGAGCAACCCTTCAATTTTACGCGGAACAGTCACGCTTGAAACCCACCGATGGTGGTCATATTTATAAATCCTTATACCAGAATCAATTTGACTGTACACAAAATCTCTGTACTTAGGCACGAAAAAATTTCCCCTCTCAAAAAATAAAATCTGCGCGGTGAATCCCAACAGAAATGTAGCCGTCGTAGGTTGAGAAATTTTGAATTTGATTTTGCGCAGTCGCCAAATAATTTTCGTAGGCGGCACGATATTTTTCATTCAAAATGTAAATCGTCTGATTGTCCGAGCCGCGCAGAAGGCAATCGTTATTTCGTTCCTTGATATACGGCGCGTCAATCAGCACGGCAACATTTTTCAAAAGTTCAGGCGGCAATGCTTCTTTCAAATATCCCGTGTAAACAATTATATCATCGCTGATTTTTTTGATGCTCTCAAGTAAGCGCGATAAACCTTCCGGCTGAAAGAATGGATCGCCGCCCGTTATCGTGAAGCCGTCAATTTTGTTGTGCGCAGAAATTTTTTCAATCAGTGACTGCACCGTTGACAAGGAAGTTTTGTAGCGGTCTTGAAATTCCCACAGCTCAGGGTTACTGCATCCTGCACAACGACGCGGACAACCGCAAAACCAAATTCCTACGCGGTTGCCCGGTCCTAAAACTTTCACGGGATATAAAATTCTTGCAACGTACATGAAAATTCACTCAACTATAAAATATGCGGCGTTGTCTTGCCGCGTGCCGTTGCCTGCGTCGCCCAATCCTACCTCGTCGCCCTTCGACAATTTTGTTTTAGCCAAAATCCTTTGCTTGTTCACGAAGGTAGAGTTTGCCGATTTTAAGTCTTCCACAAATAATTCGCCGTTCTCTGCGGTAAATTTGCAATGACGCCGACTTACAAAATGTTTCTTTGCGAGATAATCTTTCAATTCATTTTCGCGCCCGACGATAATTTCTCCGTCGACCCTCAAAATAATTTTTCCGTCCAAACTTTTCAGTGCCAACGTCGCAGATCTAATTTGCGTAGCTTGCGCCGGAACAACTGACGACGTAGGAATTATATCCGAAATATCTTCGCCGCAAGCTGAAC
>CAJOKY010000174.1 GCA_905235425.1 uncultured Selenomonadaceae bacterium | reverse complement strand
TTATACTCAGAAATTTTAAAAGAGGACGCAATGAATCTTTTCGGATATCATATCAGAAAATCTGACGCATTCATTGATGAGGTAATAAACAACAGTTATGACTTTGTAACACTCATGCCGTCAAAATTTGTATCGGGACGGCAGAAGTAAATGTACTCAAAAATACACCGCGCAGGTTCTTCATCTTCCAATGCCAAATCCATATTTGATTCAATCGTACCGTCAGGCAAAACCGTCACGACTTCGCCGGGCAAAATGTCGCGTATAAATTCGGCGTTAATTGTTTCAAGCGCGCAGGTTTCGGACGTGATTATATACGCGTTTTCAAGCTTGCCGATAACAAGGGGACGAAAACCCCAAGGATCACGCGCGCCGATTAATTTACGCGGACTTGCCACAACGACGGAATATGAGCCCAAAACTTTTTCCAATGCACGAACTGTAGCTACTTGTACCGTACGCGATTTAATCCTTTCGCGCGCGATATTGTAAGCAATGGTTTCTGTATCGGTAGTGGTCTGAAAAATCGCGCCACCCATTGCAAGTTCACGACGTAGATGCGGAGTGTTTACCAAGTTGCCGTTATGAGCGAGCATTAGAGTTCCTTTTAGATAATTTAGCACCAAAGGCTGGGAATTTTCACGAGATGACGCGCCTGCCGTTGAGTAACGAACGTGACCGACGCCCAAATTTCCGTGTAGCGTAGACAAATTATTTTCGTTAAAAACTTCATTGACACGCCCCAAATCTTTGTGAGCGAATACTTGATTTTTGCCGTTGAAAGTGTTTGTTACGGCAATACCCGCGCTTTCCTGTCCGCGATGTTGCAAAGCGTAAAGCCCGTAATAAATTGTTGATGCAACGTCGCCGCCTGAAAGATCGTACATTCCGAAAACGCCGCACTCTTCGCCGATTGTTTTTTCAGATACACCGAAATCCATATGGAGTGATACCTCCCTTGCTAAAACTAATTTCTGCACTTAAATTATATTAAACTGCCATTAATCTGTCAAAGAATATTAATTTTTTTGTTTATTCGCCCATACCTGCAGATGGATTCTTTGCTTGACTTTGTACGCGCTAAAAATTATACTTCATTAAAAATTCATTAATTTGGCGATTGACAGTAAATTCATTTAAAGGAGGGAAGCCGCGTTCAAGTTTTGGCTACGAAAAGCGGCGATTTATTATGACGTTAAAATTAATTCCGATAATTTTTGCAGGTATCCTGTCATTGCTAAATGTTCAGTTCAAACATGAAGCGCCTTTTCAAAAAATACATTTGGAAAGTCAATCTTCAACCGACGCGCAGAATATAAAAGTTGATGACGTAAAAATTGCCGCATTAACAGAGCCTGCAGAAAATGAAAATTCATATTCGGTCAATGCAAAAATTTTAGACACAATCCCTGCTGAAACAGATATACGCACGGTGCGCCTTACGTGGAATGCCGTACCTTATGCCGTTCGATACCGAATTTCTTACGCCGACAAAAATATTATTTCGCCGACTGTAGGCGTTGAATTGGAAATTAACAGTGCTGACGAAATTTTTAAAGTCACGGCGTTAAATTTTGACAATGAAGTTGTCGCGGAGGATGTACCTATTTCATCGACAGAGATTAATCCTAAATCAATTCGTACCACAAGCGAATTTGACAAGATGAGTTATCCTCCGATCTACATTGTTTATTCGTGGATACCTTCAAAGGACGCCGCCTATTATGAAATACGTTTGTTTAAAGACGGCAAAATTTTACGCACTTTCTTAACGGAATCCAAAAATAAAAATGAAAACTTCGATTTTTACGACTACAACCCCGTTACTGAAAGCGGCGAATATTATTGGCAAATACGCGGCTTTTCGGCAGATGACGTAGCTGTTACTGATTGGTCAGAAAAAAATGCCGGCAACACTTTCACCGTAACCAAACCTACGCATTTTGCCGCGATTGGTGACAGTATAACGCACGGCGGTTCAGTTACCGTGACTCCCGCGCAGGTTTTATGTAACTGGGAAACATATTGCTCATTCTCCGTGAAAAATTTGGGACGTAGCGGCGATACTACCGCGCAGATTTTGGCAAGATTTGACGACGACGTTTTAGCATTTCAGCCGGAAATTTTATTCATAATGGCAGGCGTCAATGATTTTCGTAACGGCTATATCGGCAATTTCAGTACGCAGAATTTAAATTTAATGTTGGAAAGATGCGAAGTTTACGGCATTACTCCGGTTTTCATTACGCCGCCGCCGCTTAATCCCGATCTTATTTTTAAAGTAAAAACTGTCGAAGTGCCGCCAAATGATTGGCGCGAGCAAAGACAATATATTTGCGATTGGATACGTAAACAAAAATATTTTATCGACATTTCGGAAGAGCTGACGGATGAAGAAGGAAATTTAAAAGCTTATCTTACGACGGACGGACTTCATCCCAATGCAGAGGGCAAAAAAATTATCGGACGCGCCGTTGAAGATTGGATTATTCAACAAGCGAAGTAGGAGGTTAGGGGTTAGGTACTAGGTGCTAGGTTTTAGCTTTTAGACTACTCCCTAATCCCTACTCCCTGCTCCCTGCTCCCTGCTCCCTAATCTCCCCTTGACATAAACAAAGCAGTATGCTAAACTGCACGGCGTTAAGTAGAAGCCCTAACTTCTCACCCGTTTAGTAACATTGACGCGGTTAAAGATTTTTTTCATATGAAAAATTTTGAGAAAGGGCGGTTTAACGCCTATTATTTTTATTTGCGCCCGAAGGAGGGATTCACAATTAGTAGAGACAGTTTGAGAATCAATGATGAGATTCGTATTCGTGAAGTCCGCGTGACAGACGAAAACGGTGAACAACTCGGTATTATGCAGACAAGGGACGCCTTGAAACTTGCTGAAGATCGTCACCTTGACTTGGTTGAAGTTGCACCGAAAGCCCGTCCGCCGGTTTGCAAGATTATGGATTTCGGCAAATACCGCTATGAACAGCAAAAACGTGATAAAGAAGCACGCAAAAAACAAAAAGTGGTTACAGTCAAAGAAGTAAAACTTAGACCGAATATCGAACAGCACGATTTTGATGTCAAGCTGAAAAATGCGCAGAGATTTATCGAAGAAGGCAACAAAGTTAAAGTCACGATTATGTTTCGCGGACGTGAACTTTCACACCCCGAACTTGGCAGCACGATTCTCGACAAAATGGCAAAGGCTTTAGGCGATACAGTGAGTGTTGAACGTACCGCTAAACTTGAAGGCAAAAATATGACGATGATTCTCTCACCTAAGGCGCAAAAAAATAAAAAGACTACTACACCAACAAAGGGAGGGGACGCTACAAGTGCCCAAAATCAAAACTCACAGAGCGACAGCGAAAAGGTTTAAAGTTACCGGTAGCGGCGAATTTAAACGCAATAAAGCTTACAAAAGTCATATTTTAGAAAAGAAATCTCCCAAACGCAAGAGAAATCTTCGTAAAGCAACTTTGGCATCGGCGGCTGATCGCGCTCGCGTCAAAAAGTTACTTCCCTACGCGAAATAACTTGCATTGTAGATTGGAGGTTTTATTTTGAGAATTAAATCAGGCGTAACTGCTCATAAGCGCCATAAAAAAATACTCAAGCTCGCTAAAGGTTATCGCGGCGCCAGAAGTAAGCAGTTTAAAAAAGCTAATGAAACCGTAATGAAGGCGGGTTTTTATGCCCACCGTGACAGAAGAAACAAAAAGCGCGAAATTCGCCGCCTTTGGATAACCCGCATTAACGCGGCGGCGCGCATTAACGGCATTTCCTACAGCAGACTTATTTGCGGCTTGACGAAAGCCGGCGTTGCCGTCGATAGAAAAATGATGGCTGATTTGGCTGTCAATGACGCGAACGCTTTTACTAAGCTCGTCGATATCGCTAAGAAAAATTTGTAATAAAAATATCGGGATTTAAAAAGTCCCTGTCTAAGCTTTAAGCTCGGCAGGGATTTTTTTGTTTGCTTAAGTGCGGTTGAAATTCATAGTAAATGCTTTTTTACATCAAGGAGAAAAAATTGTATGAATGCAAAAATTTACGGCTATATCAGAGTATCGACTAAAGATCAAAACGAATCGCGTCAATTAATTGCTATGAATGAATTCGGGATTCCGGCTGATAATATCTTTATCGACAAGCAATCGGGTAAAAATTTTGAACGCCCTGCCTACAAAAAATTAACGGCTACTCTTCAACCTGCCGACACGCTTGTAATCAAAAGTATTGATCGGCTCGGTCGAAATTATGAAGAGATTATCGAACAATGGCGTATTCTCACTAAAGAAAAACAAATTTTTATCGTGGTATTGGATATGCCGCTTTTGGATACGCGCAATCGTCATGATTTAATCGGCACCTTAATTACCGATTTAGTTTTGCAAATTTTATCTTACGTAGCACAGACAGAAAAAGATTTTAATCATCAGCGACAGGCAGAAGGAATAGCGGCGGCAAAAGCGCGCGGCGTGAAATTTGGACGCACTCCCTTAGCACTTCCGCCTAATTTTAATGAAGTCTATCACCAATGGCGCGAAGGTAAAATTTCTGCAAGAGGTGCCGCCAAAATTCTCGGTACCAACCATAATACTTTTTTGCGTTGGACTAAAAGATTTTCCGATTCATCCGTAAACTAAAAAAGCTTGGCAAACAAGCCACGCCGTACATACCAACTATGTTTTAAAAATTTTTTTTTAAATTCCTAAGTTCATTTTCTAAATTTTGCAGATAATATCATAGACTTTAGCAAAATGCAAGTGTTGAATGTTTGAAAATTTCTTAAAATCAGATTAAAAATTTCTTTGTACATATAGCGTGCTTTTTGAGACACGTTAAAAAATTTAGGATAGTGAGAGGAAAATTAAAATGATTTGGGAAATTGGATTTCCAAAGCGCAGACGTACTTGCATGCTTATGGTCACTCATAATTGTAACCTTAATTGTAGTTACTGCTACGAGGCGCATAAAAAAAATGTCTACATGGACGTAAATTTGGCAAAAGAAATTATTCTGCGCGAAGCCCAATTTGTAAAAGACAGCAAAGATTTTGACGAGTTGGAAATTGATTTTATGGGCGGCGAACCGTTCATGAATTTCCCGCTTATCAAAGAAATTGTCGAATGGCTTGAAGGCGGCGTAATTGATATTCCCTTTATCTGTTTCGCCACAACGAACGCCACTTTGCTGACCGACGAAATTAAAAATTGGTTGCGCGAACATAAGCAAACTATAAATCTCGGCGCAAGTTATGACGGCAACAGCAAAATGCAATCGACAAATCGCGGCACCGATAAACATAATATTGACTTA
>CAJOKY010000173.1 GCA_905235425.1 uncultured Selenomonadaceae bacterium | reverse complement strand
GAATTTAGGCGCGGCGCGTATTCGTCTGCGTTCACTGCTTGCCGCGTTGAAAAGAAAAATTCCCGTACCGTACACGCCGATTGAGATTAAACCGCGTCCCAGATTTACCGCCGATTGTAAAACTACGCATACAATTTTGGCTCCACAAATGGCGCCGATACATTTTGAACTGATTCAAGCCGTTTTGAAAAAGTACGGCTACCGCATACAAATTCCCGACCTGCCCGACAAGGCGGCGATTGATTTAGGTTTACGCTACGTCAATAATGATATGTGCTACCCCGCCATTGTTGTAATTGGACAGCTTATCAGCGCGTTGAAAAGCGGCGAGTGCGACCCCGACCATACGTCGATAGTTTTGTTTCAAACCTGCGGCGCTTGCCGTGCCACGAATTATATCAGCGTGTTACGTCGTGCATTGAAATTCGCCGGTTATCCGCAGGTACCGGTTTTTGCGTGCTACGGTTTGCCGGATGAAACGGATGCCTTTGAATTAAGCCGCGATTGTCTTATGGACACTATCAAGGCGTCGATTTACGGCGATCTGCTGATGAATGTTTCAAACAGAATGCGTCCATATGAAATTCGGCTCGGTGAAACGGATAAACTTTTTGCCGAATGTATGACGCTTGCGAAGGCGGATTTGGTGAACGGCAACTACTTGACTTTTCGCCGTAACGTTAAAAATTTTGTCGCGCAGTTTGATGAAATTCCTATTGATGAGCATTTGGAATTGCCGAAAGTTGGCATTGTAGGTGAAATTTTGGTAAAATATCACCCTGTCGCGAACAATCAGCTTGAAAAGATTTTGGCGGCGGAAGGCGCAGAAGTCGTAATGCCGGACTTCACGGACTTTTTCCTATATACTGCGTATGATGCCGTTGCCAAGCAAAAACTTTTGGGCGGCAGTCACAAGGATAAACTTTTCAGTGAAATTTTTATTCAGCTTATAGAATTTTTCCGCCGTCCCATGAAAAATGCGTTGAAAGACTCTAATCATTTTCGCGCACCGCATTCAATCAAGGAGCTGGCGAAATTGGCAAGCCGTCACGTTTCTGTAGGCAATATGGCGGGTGAAGGCTGGTTTTTGACTGGCGAAATGGTAAAACTGATTGAAGAAGGCGTGGAAAATATTGTCTGCCTTCAACCTTTCGGCTGTCTGCCCAATCACATTACAGGTAAAGGGGTGATGCATAATCTGCGCGAAAGTTACGAAAGAGCTAATATTGTGGCGATTGACTGCGACGCGGGATCTTCAGAAGTAAATCAGCTGAATCGCATTAAGTTAATGCTTGCTGTTGCAAAAAAATATTTGGCGTAGCCGGTAGAGATTAGCGATTAGCCATTAGCTATTAGCCATTAGTGGTTAGCCATTAGCCATTAGCCTTTAGCCTTTAGCCATTAACAGCTAACAGCCAACAGCTAACCGCTAGACAAAGGAGATTTTTAAATTGGCAAAAAAAATTTTAATGATAATAGGCGCATTGGTATTGGTCGGTATCGTAGTTTTAGGCGTGACTATGTGCGGCGTTAAACAAGTTGCCGAAGAAAAACTTAAAGAGAAAGAGCCTGAACTGCGCCGGTACGTACAGATGACAGAGGTTGACCAAAATGCCTACGTCGAAAAAAATATGAACGAACTGTTTAACACAATTATCGGCGAATTTAAAGAAGATCAGGAAATTTCAAAAGAAAACCTTAAAAATTTGGAGGAAGACCCCGAAGCTAAGGCGGCGGGTATTCAACTTGGACGTTCAATCGTTGCAATGTTTGTAATAAGTTCCGAAAACATTGTTAAGGATTTAAGCCCTGCCGACAAAGATAAATATACAAAGGAATCTGAAGACTTGAATAACCGCCTTGACACTTATCACGGCTTTATTAAGAAACATGGCATAGCTAAAGAAAAATAAGGAGGTAACCACAATAAATTTTCGCGAACTAACCAAAGACGACAAAAAAATTTTTGATAAGTATTTACGCTTGACGTACCACGAAAATTCCGCCTTTAATTTCACAAATTTTTATATGTGGCGAAAATATTATAATTTGCAGTGGACGGTAGAAGACGACGTGCTATTTGTTAAGTACGGCGATAAATTTTTACAGCCTTTCTGCGCGGATGAAAATATTGAAAGCGCTGTGCGAAAGATTGTTACCGAGTACAAAAATAATCCCGCGTCCGAATACATTTTCATAAATGCTGAAAAAAATTTTGTCGTGCAGATTGAAAAAATTTCCGATTTAAGCTTTGAATTTCTGCCGCAACGTGACCGTTTCGATTACGTGTATTCGACGCAGGATTTGATAAATTTGCCCGGTCGAAAATATCACAGCAAGAAAAATTATTTGAACGCCTTTACAAGTCAATTTCCCTCCGCGCAGTATGTTTCTGACTTCACCGACGAACTGAAAAATTTGTGCGTCGAATGTTTGAATGTTTGGTATACTGAACACGATTTGAATGAATATCCGGCTCTGCCGTTTGAACGTGACGCGATACTTGAACTGCTTGACGACTTCGACTTTTTTGACATAAAAGGCGGCGCGATTATTTTGGCAGGTAAGGTCATAGCGTTTTCATTCGGTGAGCGGCTTAATGAAGATACTGCGGTTATTCATATTGAAAAGGCAGACTTCGATGTAAAAGGCGCGTACGCCGCCATAAACCGCCAATTCGCCGCGTTTGAGTGGAAAGACATAAAATATATTAACCGCGAAGAAGACTTGGGTATTTCGGGCATTAGGAGTGCTAAGGAGTCTTATCACCCCGTCAAAATGATTGAAAAGTTTCACGTCAAATTGAGGTAGCACCATGAAGAAATTTTTTACAGCCATATTTTCCGCATTTATGATTTTGTTGCTGACAGCTTGCGGCAGTTCCAACGCCGCGCAGATGGACACACAAAGTAAAACGCTTGTTGTATTTTTCTCGGCAAACGGTCACACCGCCGAACTTGCAAAAAATCTTTCAGCAACCATAGGCGCTGATCTTTTTGAAATTACGCCGAAAGTAGAATACACGTCCGCTGATTTGGATTGGCACAATGAAAAATCGCGCTCGTCCGTTGAAATGAAAGATGAAAAGGCGCGTCCTGAAATTACCGGCAAAATTGAAAACTTCGACAGCTACAACACGATTATACTTGCTTATCCCATTTGGTGGGATATGGAACCGCGCATTGTCGATACGTTTTTGGAAAGTTACAATTTCACCGGCAAGACGATTGTACCGATTTGCACGTCCGGCGGCAGCGGCATTGAAAACAGTCAATCTCACGTACAAAAAATTTGTCCTGCCGCAACTTGGAAAAACGGCAAAAGATTTTCGGCAAGCACATCTAAAGACGATTTAAAAAAATGGTACGATAAACTTTAATACAAAAATTTTCGCAACAAAAAAGGAGTGGTGAAATATCCACTCCAATTTTTTTGCCGTGCGACAGAATCAACTGCCGCGATTAATTTATTTTACCGCCGCCGTACCTTTCACGGTTAAACGTTATCCGTTATGTTTCTTAACCATTTCACCGAAATTGTAAACCTGTTCGCCGCTTGTCACGCTGAATTGAATATCGCCTGTCAAAAGTTCCGCGCTGACGTACGAAATAGTTTTATCCGTGCTGTCGAAGGTAAGCGCCGCACTGTCACTTTGCACTAAGGACGCATCGCCGTCAAGCAGTTCATTGGCGTAAACGTCATTTTCCCAGTAATCGTCGGCAAGATCGGCGCTTGTATTTACGCCGCTCTTTTTGCGTACGTTTGTAGAAAACTCACTCCAGTCACAAGGATCTCCATTTTTGAATTTAAACTTCATATTTGTAATGTCACTATCAACTATTTTCAAGGTGCAGTTTGAACCGGTACCTACCTGAAGCGTCATGGCGTTTGATGAATATTCCAAAATCATTATGGATTTGGCAGAGGTTAAATTTTTAATGTCGTAGAAATCGATTATGTCGCCACTCTTTGCGCCTGAAATAGTATCCTGCCCTAAGCCGTTCTTGTAACGGAAAACATCTGCTTGGGATGTACCAGTATTGCCGATCAACAGATCGTCAGTAACAATTCCCGCACCGCCGAAAAGCGTCGAGTAGCCTTTACTTGCTTTTAACGTGTTTGCAAAACCATTGCCGATAATATTGATATTTTCGGATGAGTTGGAGGCGTCAACAATGTTTATATTGGCGCTAAGCGTGTAATTGCCGTCGCCTTTAAGGTCAATTTCACCCGAATAACCTTCACTAACGATGAGTGAGGAATTGGCTTCAGCCGCGTAGTAAACTCCGTCGCTACCGTCGAATTCAACAGAATTTTTACCGACGCTGATAAGATATTCAGAACCTGCAACACTGCTGATATTGAATTTTTTGCCTACCGCGTCTTTAATCGTCATAGTGTCGCCTGTATCGGTATATTTAATGACAACATCATTGCCGGAAGTGGTAATGCTTGTTGAGGTACTGCCGGAAATTGACACAATGTCGTCTGTGTTATTGAGATTTGAAATAGTATCGTTGCCGTCGCCGTTTGCAAATATAAATTCGGTCCTCTTCGTCTTTGTATCATCATTGTTGGCAATAAGTAAATCGCCTGCCGCGCCTTTGCCCCAAATACTGCCACCGCCTGTACCTGCCTCAAGCGTGTTGCTTACGGTAGAAGAGCCGATAATATCAATTTCACTGCTGCCGCCTTTTACTGAAGTAATGCCTCTGAATGTTACGGCTTTAATGCCGATATTGCCTGTGCCGTCATCCAAATTTATGTTGCCGCCGAAACTGTCTAAAACAACGCCTGAATTTTGTCCCACATAAGCTGTCGCACCGTTATCTTGAACTTTAATTGCCATACCTTCACGCGCCACTGCAGTTTTTATCGGGTCGTCGCTACTGTCGCTACTGTCATCAATATTCACATTGACATAAGCAATGCCTTCTCCGCCTTTTTCTTCTGTTGCAGAAATATCTTGAATGCTGAGTGAGGCTTGACCGTTGGCGTTGGTGAATATCAAGCTGTCCGCCGTGTAGTAGACTTGCCCGTTTGCCGCATTTAATTTCACTATATCTTTGTCGGTATCAAAGCCTTTAACCGTCGTGTTGCCGTAAGTCGCGGTAAGTTCAATGGTAGCCGCGCCGGATCTAGTAGTCGCAAGTTCAAGGTAGTTGTCACCGTTGCCGAGATCGAAGGTATCGCCTTCGCCGCCAAATGCCGTATCATTGCCACTGCCGCCGGTAATCTTAACGTCGTTCACTGTATTGTTCCAACTGCCGACAAATACATTAGCTGAGTTGTCGCCGGTAAGTTCGTTTCTAGAGTCGTTTGCGTAGTAGACAGTTTGTTTCTTTTTGCCGGTGATATCGTAGAGGTTGACAATATTTTCTTT
>CAJOKY010000172.1 GCA_905235425.1 uncultured Selenomonadaceae bacterium | reverse complement strand
CCGTCGTAATTTCTATAATCGGCAGGGCTTTCACTTCGTCGCCGTCCTGCAAAATGGAAACCGTCAGCTCCCGCCCCTTGATAAATTCTTCAACCAAAATTTCATTGCCGAATTTAAACGCCTCTTCAACTGCGCGTGAAATTTCTTTAGCCCGCTCGACAATGTAAACGCCGATACTTGATCCCTGCGTCGGCGCTTTAACCACTACCGGCAGACCAAATTCATTTTCAATCTGCGCGGGAATATTTTTATCACGCATATGGTAAACGGCATATTTCGGCGTGGGTAAACCTTCGGAAATTAAAACGCGCTTTGTCTCAATTTTATCCATAGTGATAGCCGCCGCCAAAACATTTGAGCCGGTGTAGGGGATATTCAGCATATCAAGCGTGCCTTGTATCATGCCGTCTTCGCCACAAAGTCCATGCAAGGCGTTAAAGACTATCGAACAATTTTTTTTCTGAATGTCGCTTGCAAAAGTTTTCGGCTTAAGCTCCATTGTCTCGACATTGTAATTTTTAGTCTTAAGCGCGTCGGCAACTGCTTTACCCGTGCGCCTTGATACTTCTGCCTCTGTTGAAGGTCCGCCCATTACCACGACAATGTGACTTTTTAAGCGGCGATTTAAAAGCTGTATAATATCGTCCGCCGTCTTGTAAATATCGCCCGCGCCCATTGTAATAATCAAGTCGCCGGGTCTTACCAAGTCAATCAAGTACTCGGCAATCTTTTTGCGCTCCGGCACATACAAAACCTGCTGATTCGTCTTTTCGATAACGGCGTTGACGATTGATTCACCGCTGATGCCTTGAATAGGCTTTTCACCTGCTGAATAAATGTCAGTCAAAATTAAAAAATCTGCGTCTGCAAATGCGCCGCCAAATTCTTCAAGCAAAAGTTTTGTACGAGTGTAACGGTGCGGCTGAAAAATGCAAATAATACGTTCCGGCTTAGCCTCCTGCGCGGCTTTAAGTGTCGCGGCAATTTCCGTCGGATGGTGACCGTAATCGTCGACAATCCAAATATCTTTAATACGCGCCTTTGTCTGAAAACGTCTTTTGGCGCCGTGAAATTTTTTCAAGCCGTCGGCAATTTTTTCAAAAGTCACTCCTGTTTCAAGTGCAACGGCTATTGTAGCCAGAGCATTTAATACGTTATGCCGCCCGTGAATTCCAAGCTGAATTTTGCCCAAAAACTTTTTGCCAATTTCGCCGCCAACTTTAATACGCTGAATCACGTCAAAAGTTATGCCGTTGACATCTGCGCGAATATTCGTAGCGGTAAATTCTGCCGGATAATCAATGCCGTATGAGATAACCTTTTTATCAAGCTCCGCCGCAATGCCGCGTACAACTTCGTTGTCAAAACATAAAACGGCTGTACCTTCCGGCTTAATGTTGGAAAGAAAAGTTTTAAACGCCTCACGAATTTTTTCAACCGTGCCGTAATGGTCAAGGTGATCATCTTCAATATTCGTGACAACGGCTATTGACGGCTTAAGCGTGACAAATGAACCGTCGCTTTCGTCGGCTTCCGATACAAGATAATCGCCCTTGCCCAAATGTGCGCCCGTGTCCAAATCTACGGATTCGCCGCCTATGATTATCGTAGGATCAATTCCGGCGTTGTACAGTACAAAGCCGATCATTGACGTTGTAGTAGTTTTACCGTGCGCTCCGGCTACAGCTATGCCCTTCTTCGCGTTAAGGAGCATTGCGTTAATATCTGAGCGATGAAGTTTAGGAATATTGAGTTCAGCGGCTTTTACGACTTCGGGATTATCGGCGGGAATGGCGGAGGAACAAACTATCGCGTCAATATCGGATTTACCGTCTTCGTTCAAAAGATTATCGGCGTGATGTCCTACAAAAACGTCCGCTCCCATTTTTCTAAGCATTTGAATTGCGGCAGAATCAGCGCAGTCAGAGCCGCTTACCGTAAAGCCGGATTCAATTAAAATTTTGGCAAGCGCACTCATTCCCGCGCCGCCTATACCTACAAAGTGAAACTTCTTTTTATCCATTCCTCAAACTCCAATCGATGTTAGCAGTTAGCAGTTAGCTGTTAGCTGTTAGCTTTTAAACTCACTACTTACTAATCCCTAATCCGCCAAAATTTCGTTACCTGTTTCCGTAATCAGCACCGTTTTTTCCCACTGCGCAGAAAGACTGCCGTCAGCCGTGCGAACTGTCCAACCGTCAATCTGATCCGTGTAAACTTCCTTTGCACCGGCATTAATCATAGGTTCAACCGTTATCACCATGCCCGGTACCAACATCATACCCGTTTCCGCCACGCAGTCATGACTTACAAAAGGCTCAAGGTGAAATTCCTTGCCTACGCCGTGACCGCCTAAATCCGTGACGACGCTGTAACCGTTTTCATGCGCGTATTCACCGCAAGCCGCGCCAATATCGCCTACATAATGCCAGGGCTGAGCCGCTTTAATGCCGACTTCCATAATTTCACGCGTAACACGAATAAGCCGCGCCGCGTCATCTGAAATTTTTCCTACGCTAAACATTCTCGACGCATCGGCAAAGTAGCCGTTTAAATCGGTTGTAATGTCTACATTCAAAATGTCGCCTTCACGCAAAATTTCTTCAGCCGACGGTATGCCGTGACAGACAACGTCATTAACAGAAATGCAAATGCTTTTTGGAAAGTTTTCATAGTTAAGGCAACTGGGATGTCCGCCGTGACTTACAATGTATTCGTGAACGGCGTCGTTAATTTCCAATGTCGATACACCGGCTTTAACCATACCGCCTACCAAATCAAGCGCGCCGGTATTTATCACTGCCGCGCGTTTAATTCCTTCAATGTCTGCCGCGTTATTAACCAGTTTGTGCGGAGGTCTTGCCTGCCCAATTTTTTCATCAAATTTTATTGAGTCAAGTCTTTCATCAAAACGAAGGTGACACTTTTTGTATTTCTTACCGCTACCGCACCAGCACAAATCATTTCTTTTCACGCGGCGTAACATCTCCTTAATAAAATTTATAAATACATTGCTCAATATATGCGCCTTAAATCTTACAGCTTATGCTGAATTTTATCACGCCGAAAAAATTTTTACAACGCGAATCAATCAAGTACATGCCCCATTTTAATTTTTTTGACAGTCAAATAATTTTTGTCAAACTTCGTAGGCGCAACAATAATCGGTACGCGCTCGGTAATTTTCAAGCCGTGACCTTCAAGCCCTGCGCGTTTAGCCGGATTGTTCGTCAAAAGTCTGATTGACGTTAAACCCAAGTCAACCAAAATCTGCGCGCCGATGCCGTAATCGCGAAGGTCGGGTTTAAATCCCAAAAGTACATTAGCCTCAACAGTATCCTTGCCGCCGTCTTGAAGTTCATACGCCCGCATTTTGTTTGCAAGACCGATACCGCGTCCTTCCTGCCGCATATACAGCAAGACGCCTTGACCTTCCTTCTCAATGCGTTTAAGCGCCGTTGCAAGCTGATCCCCGCAATCACAGCGCAGAGAGCCTAAGGCGTCGCCGGTTAAACATTCCGAGTGTACGCGTACCAAAACATTTTCTTTACCCGCAACTTCGCCTTTTACTACGGCAAGGTGACATTTACCGTCAAGCGTGCTTTCATACGCCTTCAATCTGAAATGCCCGTACTTGCTGGGAAAATCCGCTTCGGCAATTTTGCGCACAAATTTTTCAGTATGCTTGCGATATTCGATAAGTGCGCGTACCGTGATAATGTTTAAGTCGTGACGTTCGGCAAACTCTTTCAGCTTTTCAGTGCGCATCATATGCCCATCGTCGTCCATAATTTCACAGCACAAACCGGCAGGATAAAATCCCGCAAGCCGCGCTAAATCTGTCGTTGTTTCAGTGTGACCTGCGCGACGCAGTACGCCGCCTTCTACCGAGCGAAGGGGGAAGACGTGACCTGGTCTGCGAAAACTTGACGCCTTCGCATTTTTGTCAAGCAAAAGTTTTACCGTGCGACAACGTTCATATGCCGATATACCGGTTTCCGTGTCGTAAGCGTCAATCGACACCGTGAAAGCCGTCTCGTGATTATCGGTATTGTTCACAACCATTTGAGGTATATTGAGTTCGTCAAGGCGTTTGCCGTCAATCGGCGTGCAGATTAAGCCCTTTGCATACGTCGCCATAAAATTTATGTCGGCAGGTGTAACCGTTTCTGCCGCGCAGATTAAATCGCCCTCGTTTTCGCGGTCTTCGTCGTCAATTACAACAATCATTTTCCCGCGCTTAATATCGTCTATCGCCTGTTCAATCGTTGCAAATTCTTTCATAAAATTTCCACTGCCTTTAAATTGCTGTACTTAATATCGTGTAGCCGTTTTCTTTCAAGATTTTTCCGACTTCGTCATTGGCATTGCTGACTTTAAACAAATTTGTATCCGTCAAATTCTCGCACATAATTTTGAATACGCGTAAACCGGAATAAGAAATGTAGCCGAGTTCCGCCGCGTCAATATGTATTTCCGTAAATGAATCTGCCTGTTGCTCTTCGTATTTTTGTAAAAATTTCGGCGCCGTAATGGTATCAAGGCGTCCACGTATACAAATTTCCAAGACGTTGCCTTTTATGTCAAATTCTTGTGCAAAGGGAATATCACTTTCCAAATTTTCAGCTGACTCTGTATTATCTGCCGTCAATATCCAGCCTTCTATATCTGAATATGCAGAGATAAGACGCTCCATTAAAGCGGGATTATCTTTCAGCAAAGGGATAACGTGTAACTTGTCGGGATAACGAAAACTTTTAATTGAAAAGCCGCATTCCTCAATAAACTGCCGACGTTCTTCATGTGTACCTGTCAAAAATATGCGTGTAGCGTTGGGCGAATCTGACACTTTCATACTGCCGCTATTTGTCGCCTTCAACATAGTAGCTTGATTTTCGCCGGTAAGTACGGCATAAGTAATTCCCATTAACTCGTTAAAATACGCATCCGCAGTGTACCAACAGCCGCCAAATTCGCGTAAAAGCCTATGAATATTTTCGCAAACAACTTTTAAATCTGCGCGGTCAAAATATCCCAATAAGCCGTCCGTAATAATGCAGATGTTACCTTCAACACCATTCAAGGCATTTCGCATTGATGAATAGTTTGTCGCGTCAATGCCGTGATATTGTACCAAAGATTTTTCAGCGTCATTTAAATATTTGTCGGCGATAGCGCTTAACTCGTCTACTACAATCGGCAAGTCAAGACCGTAATAATTTTTATTCAATCGCGCAGTTATCATACTGTGCGGCAGGTAACCGCAGGGTAAATCCACGATATTTTGGCAGTTTGTCTCCTTAGCAATGACATTCCACATATTGTACCGAGCTTCTAACGAAATTACGCGACTTTTGGTAATCGGTTCATTATCCAATTCAGTAAGTTGCTCTTTGTCAATGTCATTGTAAAAATTTAAAATATCAGAATCCCCCGTCGCCGCCAAAAGATG
>CAJOKY010000171.1 GCA_905235425.1 uncultured Selenomonadaceae bacterium | reverse complement strand
TTAAAGGCAAGGTTGATCCGCTTATTGGTCTTAAAGAAAATGTCATTATCGGCAAGCTTATTCCCGCCGGTACGGGTATGTCTCGTTATCGCGATTTGGACGTTGTCGATCTTGAAAAAGAAGAAAGTGTTAGTGAATAGTTAGTAGTGAGTAGTAAGTAGTGAATAGTGAGTAGTGAGTAGTAGATAGTAGGTGATAGAAAACCTACAATCTACTCCCTACCTCCTACCCTCTAAACAAAAGGAGATGTTACCATTGATTTCAAGTACAGATTTCAGAACGGGCTTGACAATAGAAATTGACGGCAGTGCATGGCAAGTCGTCGAATTTCAACACGTAAAACCCGGCAAAGGCGCGGCATTTGTCCGCACGAAAATTAAAAACGTTGAAACCGGCGCCGTAGTCGAGCGCACTTTCAACCCCAATGAAAAGATGCCGCCTGCGCGTCTTGACACCCGCAGAATGCAGTACCTTTACGAAGAGGGCGGCAACTACACTTTTATGGATACCGAAACTTACGAACAGACCGAACTTACCAAAGAGCAACTCGGCGACGCGCTTAACTACCTTATGGAAAATATGGAAGTCAACCTGCAAACTTTCAAAGATCGTATTATCGGCGTATCTCTTCCCAACTCGGTAGAATTGAAAGTCACGGAATGCGAGCCTGCGGTTAAAGGCAATACGGCTACCGGCGCTACGAAAAATGCCACGCTTGAAACAGGCTACGTCGTACGCGTGCCGCTTTTCATAAATGAAGGCGACGTTTTGAGAATTGATACTCGTACCGGCAACTACATTGAACGCGCATAAAAATAGATGGTAGATAGTAGGGGGTAGGAGGTAGAATTTACAATCTACAATCTACCCCCTACAATCTACTCTCTACCCTCTACCCTCTACCCTCTACCTCCTGGCAACCTTGTGGATTTATTCTGCAAGGTTTTTTTGTTGTAAAATTTTTCAGTAAATGATATACTTTTCGGCAGATTTTTTGAAAGGAGCGATTTTAAATGAAGGTAGGAGTTATAAGCGATACGCACGGGTACGAGGGACGCTTTGCAATGGCTTGCGAAAAATTTTTTGAAGGTGCTGATTTAATTCTGCATGCAGGTGACGTACTCAATCACGGTCCGAACAATCCCAACTGCAAAGGCGATGACTACGCGCCGAAGGCACTTGCCAACAGAATCAACAATTCCGACATTCCGATTATAATTTGTCGCGGCAACTGCGATTCTGAAGTTGATCAAATGGTTATCAATCTGCCGATTCAAGCGCCGTATGCTTACGTTTACGCCAACGGTAAAAGAATTCTCGTGACTCACGGGCATACCGTTATGACAGACGACGAAAAAAATTCTATGGCGGAGCATCTTAAAGCCGACATTTTTATAACCGGTCACGTCCATAAAAACGTTTTGGAAAAACGCGGCAATACAATTTTTCTAAATCCCGGCACGCCGTCACCGTACCTTACTAATCGCGAAGACAAAAAAACTTCCGTCGCCGTTATCACCGACGAGGATATTAAAATTTTCGACCTTGACAGCGGCGAAGTCCTTATGAGTTTAAAAATTTGAATTGAGGTCTTTACGCATGAGCAATCAAATGCGGGTAGAAAAGTTGCAGGAACTTATCAAGCAGGAAGTCGGCAAAATTTTGCTGATGGATATAAAAGATTCGCGTATAGGTTTTGTCACTGTGACAGGCGTCGAAATGACGGGTGACCTGCGCGAAGCAAAAATTTACGTCAGCATTATGGGAAATGACGATCAGATTAAATCTTCATTGGAAGGTTTAAATTCGGCATTGGGATTTATTCGCCGCGAAATCGGCAAGCGCATTAAAATTCGCTTTACGCCGGAAATTTCTTTTGCTCTTGATAAATCCCTTGACTACAGCGAACATATTCAAAAACTTTTACTAAAAATTCAAGCGGAAGAAAGGAGCAACCGTATTGAAAGTGACAATGAAGGAAGTGGCGGAGAAGTTAAAGACAGCTAAAAAAATTTTGGTAACCGCTCACATACATTCAGACGGCGACGCATTGGGTTCAACGTTGGCAATGTGGCAAGCTCTTCGTCAACTCGGCAAGGACGCGCAGGTTTATATTGATGACGAGCTACCGGCAAATTTAGCCTTCCTGCCGCACTTTGACGCGATTAAACGTCCTGCAAAAGATGAAAAATTTGACGCAGATTTACTTTTGGTATTGGATACGTCCATTGACAGAATAGGTAATATTCGCAAGATGACGGACGCGCCGCTTTTAAATGTAGATCACCACGTTACCAATAACAACTACACAAATGATTTATATCTTGACAGCGATGCGGCGGCGGCTTGCGAAATTGTTTTGGACATTTTGCATGAACTCGACGTAAAAATTACGCCGGATATTGCGACTTGCATTTATACGGGACTTGCTACAGATACCGGCTTTTTCAATTACTCTTCGACAACGGCAAAAACTTTTCGTGCGGCGGCGGAGCTTGTCGAATGTGGCGCGAAACCTAACTTTGTTGCAGAGCAAACTGAAAAACGTACGCTTAACGATTTGAAGGTTATGACAGCGGCGTTGCAGACGGTTGAAATTTATTTTGACGGCAAAGTTGCGGGAATGTTTATTGATGAGGAACTTGAAAAAATTGTCGACACTACGGAAGGGCTTGTCGATTTAATCCGCGTCATTGATACGGTTGACGTTGCCTTCTTGTTGCGTTGGCAAGATGAAAATACTTCACGTGCCAGCTTGCGTTCAAAGGGTACAAACGTTTCTGACATTGTGAAAAAATTGGGCGGCGGCGGTCATGTTCGTGCGGCGGGTTGTACTTTGCATATGAGTTTTGAAGACGCTAAAAATACCATTATTAAAGCGTTGAGTGAAAATTTTGCTAAGGCTTGATCAGTAAATAATTTTTAGATTGGAAGTCAATTTTATGAAAAAATTATTATCTGTATTGTGCGGCGCTGTCATGGCATTTTCTGCCGTAACCTGCTCGGCTGCTGTTTCATCTGACAAAATTGCGCTGGGTGGAGTACGTCCCGGCATGACAGCAAGTGAGGTTGTACGCATTGCCGGTCAGCCTGCATCTAAAAGCCATGACGGTGAAAAATGGTTTTACAAAGATTTTGTAGTGGAATTTGACGACGATTCAAACACGGTTGAAGAGATCAGCACGAAAAGCAACGGTGTTGTAACGCCGAACAATATTGCCGTCGGACAAAATGAACGCGTTTTAAGCAACACTTACGGCGCCGCCGATAAGGTCAAGCAAAAACATAATTACGTGACGTACATTTATTTGAGTACCAATTACCGGCAAAAACTTGAATTTACAGTTGCCAACGGCGTTATCGTAGAAATTGAATGTACGACGGAAGATTAAAAAAAATTTAGCGTGACAAATTACGCGCCGCATTGTAGAATAGCTTGCACGGAGCATTTTCGCGCAGGTTATTTTTTTATACTTTTTTTGAGGTGTCATGAAAAAATTTTATTCGACGATTTTAATTTTGATGACGATTTTTTTTACAAGTTGCGGCGTAGGTGATTCGCCGGAAAAGGCATTGGAAGAAATTCAAGAGGCGCTTAACACTAAGGACGCGAAAAAATTTTCTGCGCGGGTTAATACTGCAAAACTTTTCGCGCAGATTTATGACGACGCGACGATTGAGCTTGCTAAAAACTGTGAAGTCTACGGCAAAAAATATCCTAAAGACCCGTATTTTCAGCGTGACGGCGAATTTATAAAAAAATATAACGCCGAGCATCGCGATCTGCATTTGAATTTTGCGCGACAATCTTACGACGCGTACTTTGACAACCTGCCGGCGCCTAAAGAGCCGCACGAAAATCCCTACGCGTACGTGGCGCATGAATTTTTTGAAATTCATAAAGTTTCAACTGCAACTGTTGAAAATGTCGACGTGAAAGAAAATACCGCAACAATCACGTTGAAAGTTGAAGGCAATGGATCGTTACGCGGGATTTTTGTAGGTCTGCTGACATTCAAGCTTGGATTTGAAAAAGTTAATGGCAAATGGATTCTTACAAAAATTGAAAATATTGATGAACTTACGCCGACAATGGTTGACAAGGCGGAGTTGATATGGATTAATTTGTAGTGAGTAGATAGTAGATAGTAGATAGTAGGGGGTAGGGGGTAGGTGATAGATTATAAAAATTTCTACCCTCTACCTCCTACTCTCTACCCTCTATATTCTAACATCGAAAGGAGCGGTCAATTTTGGCAATTTATTTCAGTGAACCTTCACGCACATTTGGAGAATATCTCCTAATACCGGGCTATTCGTCGACGCAATGCATACCGCAAAATGTCGACCTTTCAACGCCGTTGGTAAAATTTAAACGCGGCGAAGAACCTAAATTAACGTTAAACATTCCCATGACTTCCGCAATTATGCAGTCTGTTTCAAATGACACAATGGCAATAGCGCTTGCTAAAGAAGGCGGCGTCTCCTTTATCTACGGCTCTCAATCCGTCAAGGAACAGGCGGCAATGGTGCTGCGCGTCAAAAATTACAAGTCCGGCTTTGTGTCAAGCGATTCAAACATAAAACCTACCACGACGCTTAAAGAAATGTTGGAACTTTTGGAAGAAACGGGACATTCTACAATGGCGGTTACAGATGACGGCAAACCTACCGGCAAACTTTTAGGCATTGTCACAAGCCGCGATTATCGCATTTCCCGCATGACAGGCGACGAACTTGTACAAGACTTTATGACGCCGTTTGAAAAGTTGGTTTACGCCGATGCCGAGACTACGACGCTTTCACAGGCAAACGATTTAATTTGGGAAAATAAACTGAATATGTTGCCGCTAGTCGATAAGAAACAGCGCCTTCGCTACATGGTTTTTCGCAAAGATTATACCGATAATAAAACAAATCCGCTTGAATTGATTGACAAGCGGAAAAGATATATAGTAGGCGCGGGAATTAATACGCGCGATTATGCGGAAAGAGTCCCCGCCTTAATAAAAGCCGGCGCCGACGTTTTATGTATTGATTCTTCTGAAGGTTTCAGCGAATGGCAGAAAATCACGTTGGAATATATTCATGAAAATTTCGGCGAAGATGTAAAAGTCGGTGCAGGCAACGTTGTAGACGCAGAAGGTTTTAATTTTTTGGCAGATGCAGGTGCTGACTTCGTGAAAGTAGGTATAGGCGGCGGTTCAATCTGCATTACGCGTGAGGCAAAGGGTATTGGACGTGGTCAAGCTACAGCGGTTATCGACGTTTGCAAGGCGCGTGACGAATATTTTGAAAAGCACGGCGTCTACATTCCCGTTTGCTCGGACGGCGGCATTGTTCACGATTATCATATGACGCTGGCTCTTGCAATGGGCGCAGATTTTCTTATGCTCGGCAGATATTTTTCACGCTTCGACGAATCACCTACAGATAAAATCCGAATCAACGGCACTTATTACAAAGAGTGTAGATCT
>CAJOKY010000170.1 GCA_905235425.1 uncultured Selenomonadaceae bacterium | reverse complement strand
AGTACAGTCAAGGCGTTACGGTAACATTGACGCCGGAATTTCCTCCGCGCAGAGTTGAAAATCTTGATTTTGAAGTCACGAAGAGCCGAATTAATTTTTCTTGGCAATCTGTAGGTGAATTTGAACTTTGGTTTAAACTTCTTGAAAAAGACGATAACGATATCAAGCGGGACGCTGACATTTTGCCGCTTGATAAAATTGACGAGGTACTTGGTAGCGGCGTTGTATTAAAGCGCGTCAAGGCGTCCGATCAATCTTGCGAATTTCAAATTCACGGCGAAATTGTAAAAATTGCCGTTATCAGTGCGACGAAAAATTATTTTTTGATAAACGAAATTACCAGAGCTGCGAATATCGAATACTGCGAGATTGACGAGAATAAGACGCTGATTGATTCAAACGGGCTTAAACTTACGCTGAAAAAGTTGCCGCCCAACGTCTATATGATTCACTACAAAATTTCTACCGAAGATTCGGAGGAAGGTTTTGCGACGATTGAGGATGCGAAAGATCGGCATATGAACAGGATTTATGCCACGAAGTACGCGCAGGACACTTTCATTTCTCAAGCGCATATGCCGGAAGAAAAACTTTTCATTACGGTTATCGGCGAATACAAGCTAAGCGACGGTACAACGATTTATTCACCGCCGAGTACCATGACGCTTGATAATCGTCCCAAAATTGAAATTGCATATCGCCTTGAATGGGGTACAAGCGGACTTTTCAATAAAACTTCCCATGCGAAAAATTGTAAGCTCATATTAGAATCACTTGCAGACGCGACGCCGAAACTTTTTCTTGCTTGCAGGAAGGACGGCAGATTAAATATTTCGCTTGCCGATAAATCAACCGTGATTTTGTACGCCGTGCCGGAATTTAAAGCCGGTCTGCCTAATCGCAAGTTAGAAATTTTTTTACCGGATGAAATTTGGAGCGAAGTTGGAGAAGGCTTTAACGTAAAACTTTTGGCGAAGGATTCACGGCGTTTTGAGTTGAAGGCGACTAAGCCGGAAAGTTTAACGGTGCCTAAAAAGTAGATTGTAGAGGGTAGAGTGTAGAGGGTAGAGGGTAGAGGGTAGAAATTACTAATCCCTGATCCCTAATCCCTAATCCCTAATAGAGAATAGGAACTACTCACTAAATACTACTCACTACTCACTATCTCACTACTCACTAAAACGAGGTTAGTAATGTGCTAAAAAAATTTTTATTGATTAGTTTAATCTGCGCGGCGGTTATTTTTACCGGCTGTCAAAATGAAGGACGCGGAATAAAATCTTTCGACGATTTAAAATCTGCGCGTATCGGTGTATGGGCAGGCTCCGGCTATGAACTTGTTGCAAGACAATCTTTGCCCGATGCGCATTATTTGTATCTTGATGCTATCAGCGATTTTCTGCAAGCGCTTGACAAAGGTAAAATTGACGCCTTTGCAGTCGGTAAAGTTTATTTTTCCAATTTAAAAGCGGAAGGCGTCGACATTGATTTTTTCGACCATTCACTGGGCAAAGTTCCCATCGCATTTACTTTTACAAAATCTGAACATGGCGAAAAACTTTCCGCGCAGATGAATGAATTTTTGGCGCATTTGGAAGAGAGCGGCGAACTTGCCGCACTTAAGCAAAAATGGTTGACGGAAGACGGAACTAATCGTCACTTTGAAAAATCCGATCTTACCGGCGAAAACGGTACATTGAGAGTTGGCACGGACGCGGTTACCATGCCGTATACTTACTTGAAGGAAGGCGAAGTTATCGGCTACGAGGCGGAGATTTTAGATAAATTCTGCGCGGCGTATGGTTACAATTACACCGTTGACATTGAAAATTTTCAAGCCATACTTTTTGACTTGAGTTTAAGCAAACTTGATATCGGCATGGCAGGCAGTGAAGTGGTAGAAGCGCGGAAAGATTCTCTGATTTTTTCCAATCCGCACCATGTTGACGATTGCATTGCCATAATTAAATCTGATTCAGCGGCTGATGAAAATTTTTTTGCTAACACAGCTGAAAGATTTAAACGCACACTGATTGATGAAAACCGCTGGAAAATATTGGTAGAAGGTTTAGGCGTTACCATTCTGATTATCAGTTGCTCGACGATTTTCGGCACGGCGTTGGGATTTGTTTTTTATATGATTTACCGTGAAGAAAATAAAATCGTCAACAAAATTTTTGACATAGTGTGTACGGTTTTAAGCGGGTTGCCGACGGTTGTCATCTTGCTGATTTTCTACTATGTAATTTTTGGACAAATGAATATAAACGGCGTTATCGTCGTAATTATCACGTTTATGATACTTTCAAGCCTAAACGTCATGCTTATGTTGAGAAGCGGCGAAAAGGCAATTCCAAAAGGGCAATTGGAAGCGGCGTTGGCGTTGGGATTTTCAGAGCGACAGTCATTTATAAAATTCATATTGCCGCAGGTAGCGCAAATTTTTTTCCCGTCGTACCAAAGCACCATATTGGGATACATGCGCGGCACGGCGATTGTCGGCTATGTTGCGGTACAAGATTTAACGCGAATGGCTGATTTAATACGCGCACGAACTTTTGACGCCTTCATACCGATAATTACAATTTCGATAATGTACTTTATACTTTCTTGGATTATAATAAAAATTACAGACCAATTTTTAAAATCTATCAATCCGCGAAATCGTAAACGTGAAGACATTTTAAAGGACGTTGAAGTATGAGTGAAATTTTGATTCGCACGGAAAATTTATGTAAATCTTATGGAAATGTCACGCCGCTTAAAGATGTCAACGTTACGATAAACAGCGGCGACGTAATTTCAGTGATTGGACCTTCCGGTACAGGTAAATCTACTTTATTACGAATGATGAATCAGCTTGAAAAAGTTACGTCCGGCAAAATATTTTTTCGCGATGAAGACATTACCGCGCCGAATTTTCGCCTTGACTTATTGCGTCAGAAAGTCGGAATGATTTTTCAAAGTTTCAATCTTTTTCCGCAGATGACGATTATTGAAAACATCATCGCCGCACCTATGGCATTGAAGGGCATGACGAAGCAGGACGCTTACGATAAAGCGAAGGAACTTTTAAAACGCGTTGGTCTTGCCGAAAAAATTTTAAGTTATCCCGACGAATTAAGCGGCGGTCAAAAGCAACGTATTGCGATTGTACGCGCCATTATTATGGAGCCGGAAGTTTTGCTTTTCGACGAGCCTACAAGCGCGCTTGATCCTACAATGGTCGGCGAAGTTGAGGCGGTTATTAAAAAAGTTTCCGAAACAGGCGTAACAATGCTAATTGTCACGCACAGTATGGAATTTGCAGAAAAAATTTCCAACAGAATTTTTTACATGGACGAAGGCGGCATTTACGAAGAAGGCAACCCCGCGCAGATTTTTCATAATCCTAAACGCGAAAAGACGCGGCAGTTTATTAAGCGGCTGAAAGTTTTGGAGCTGATGATAAATTCGCCGGACTTTGACTTTATCGCCTATGCAAACCAAATTGATATCTTCGGCGTCAAAAATGATCTGTCGAAAAAACTTATTCACCGTCTGACTTTGATGTTTGAGGAAATTTGTATGACAATTCTGTTGCCGCGTTTGGGCGACACAGTGAAAATCAAAATGACGATAGAATATTCCGCGCAGGATAACGCCGTCGTAATGCAGATTGACTACAACGGCGAAGAATTTAATATTGAAGACTGCGACGATGAAATTTCTTTGCGGCTGATTCATAAAAATACAACTCAGCTTGAATATCGCGCAGAGGATTTAGAAGGATTTTTGAACCACTTAAAAATTTATATTAAAAAAAACTCCGTATAAATTTTTTTCATACGGAGTTAATTTTTTATTGGATATTAACTTTTAAAGTATACTTTACGCTCTGCGCGTCATTGATTTACTTTGTAGACCAGCCGCCGGTTGAACGATCTGCGGTATAAGTCACGCCTTCCACTCTGAAACCTGTTGCGGCTTGTCCTTGAAGTTGTAACTTCCCGCCGTCCGTGAAGCCAATGTCTATGTTGGAGTAGCTGACTTCTGCATAAGTAATTTGTGAAAGTGAAACGCCCAAAAGATTTACAACGTCATTATCTCCCGCGTTGGTAATAACGTCATTACCGCTACCCATTGCGTAGAAAAATTCGTCGTAGCCGTCGCCGCCGGTAAGTGTATCAGCGCCGCCGTTAGCTACCCATAAGCTTGAACCGCCGTTGCCTGCGAAAATCTGATTGTTTTGATTATCCGCGCCGATTAAAATTTCAGCTTGATCTTTACCGCGACCGTCAACATTACCGCCGCCTGATGCAACGTAAGAATAAGCTATGACATTGTCGTCACCGGCGCTGTAGCCGATAAATTTATCGCGCATATTTTGAATTTCAAGCCTACCTGAACTCGACTTGATATAGAAATTGTTGCCGCTTATGTCGTCCAAACCTTGATAATCGTCAAGGCGTACAACTTCGCCTTCTTGATAGTTATTGATAACTTTATCGCCTTCGTTGTAGGTGTAAGTGTTGCCTTCCTTGTTAATTATCACGGTGTTGCCTACGCCGCCCTCAACGTTGCT
The DNA here is from genome assembly GCA_905235425.1 of uncultured Selenomonadaceae bacterium. Taxonomy (GTDB): domain Bacteria; phylum Bacillota; class Negativicutes; order Selenomonadales; family Selenomonadaceae; genus Quinella. The sequence goes on along the minus strand of CAJOKY010000170.1, from coordinate 921 downwards.
ACTCACAACCACCGTGCCGTTATTACCGCTGAAATCGTTGTAGTCACCGTAATAATTATTTATGATTGTCGGAGTACTTGTCGGAGTGGTAGTCTGTGTAGTGGCTGTAGTAGTTTGAACAGTGGTTGTAGTAGTTTGAACAGTTGTCGTGGTAGTTGTAGATTCAGTTACAGGCGTCAAAATTGTAGGCGTAGAAGTTCCGGCAGTGCCTTCAATATTAACCTTTGTATTTGCCATGTCCTTAAAGCGAATGCTACCATCGCCAACTGTTACCAGCAAATCGTTTCCATCGATAAATTGGCTATAACTCCCCTTAGTGATAGACAATGTAGCATCGAAACGAGTAGAAACGCCGGTGTTTATAACAACGTCGTTGCCGTCGCCTTCAGCATACTGAATGACATTGTTATCATTATAATCGTAAATTTTTAAAAGGTCGTCCCCTGCACCGCCTACGATAGTTGAATGATCGCCGATACTTTTGTTATCAACAGTATCGTTGCCGCTTTCGCAGTAAATAAGCGAGTATGCGCCATAATTATCAAGCAAATCATTTCCGCCACCGGCAAATATCGTATCATATCCACCGCTGTTGTAAATATAATCGTCGTCTCCACCTCCTATAATTAAGTTACGCTTACCATAATCCTTAACGGTATTTTTACCTTCACCGGCATCAATGGTGACATTATTATCTGCAAAATTAACCATATCATCATTGCCCAAAGAGCCGCTAAATAAAGTGTTGCTATTGTGATTATAAATAGCCATAAAAATTACCTCCTATTCAAAAAATCCAGTGTAATTTTGCAACTATAAAGCTATTGCTAATTTATACTTACTTTAACCAAACAATATGTCGTTGTCAAGTATGCTGTCTTTTTTAATTAAACTTTAATATTTAAGCTGAAATTTTTTTGT
>CAJOKY010000169.1 GCA_905235425.1 uncultured Selenomonadaceae bacterium | reverse complement strand
AGAAACTTCAATTAAAAATTAAAATCTTGACAAGAAAGAAATATTTTTTTTTTGAAAAACTAGAAAACGCCCCGCGTTTATACGGAGCGTTTAATGCGAAGAAGGCAAACGGTCTGCCCCTCATATAGGCTTAACGCTTAAATAAACAACATTAAATGCCGCCTTTGCTTGGGGAAGTTAGGCGGTTACTTTTGTGCAAAGCACCAAGAAAACTAGACCGCCTGCCGTTTACGACACCGACAAATTATATCACATTTTTTATTTTGGACGGGAAGAAATTATTTTAGAGTGACAAAGTATCAATCCAATTTTTCATTTCGTTGACAGAGGCGCGATTTAACATTTTGCCTTCGACAATCGCGGGACAATTCTTTTTCAGCGTTGCAACGGTATTGCCGAGACCACTGCCGCCGGACGTTGCGAAGAGATAGACTTTCTTGCCGGAAAAATCGGCACTTTCAAAAAAGGTGTTGATGATTCGCGGCGCAGTATACCACCAAATAGGAAAACCTACAAAAATCGTGTCGTAGTTTGCAATGTCGGCAGGGGCGGCAATTTCAGGACGCGCGTTGATATCGTTCATTTCAACGGTACTGCGCGAATTTTTATTGTTCCAATCCAAATCTGCGCGTTGATAGGGAATTTTAGGCTTAATCTCAAAAATATCGGCTTTTAAAGCATCTGCCAAATTGTTTGCAACTTTTGCAGTTGTGCCGCTTGTAGAAAAATACGTGATTAAAATTTTACTCATGAAAACATCTCCTTTTAGTAAGTAGTAAGTAGTGAGTAGTGAGTAGTACTTACAATTCATAATTCAAAAAAGAGCCGCCCAATATCGGGGGACTCTTTGAAAATTTACATTCGGCAATTACCGCTTAATCGGTTCGCTTAAATCCATATGTCCCGCAAGCGTTTCAACTTCCCTGCCGTCAATAAGAAACCGCACCTGCTTGACTTCGTTAAACTCTGTCAAAGTGTCGACGACGGAATTAATTAAAAACTCTTCACCTGTCGAGCCGCCTACAAAATTTTTCGTGATGCCGGAATCTAAATCCACAACGGCAGTGTCTTTGTCAAGAGTGATGCTTTTAATCTTCGCGCCTTTCGGAAAAATTTTTGTTAAATCTTCTTCCTTAGGCTGGTCAAGCAGACAATTCACGGCGGCAAGATATTTTTGACTTTCTTCCGTAATTTTAATTTCGCGCTTAACAGGAATAAGACTCATACCGGCTTGATCGGGATAGTAAACAGTGATTTGCATAGACTTAACCTTATTGTTATTGGACGATGCCTCAACATTCGCGGTATCGTCATTTTTAGTTTCAACTTTTTTGTCGGGCGTAGTGACGTTTTGCGCCTGCTTAGGCTCGTCGGGCGGCGTGACGTTGGGACCGGGCTGTTTTTCGCACCCCGCAGATAAAAGCAGCAGTACAGTCATTGCCGATATCAAAATCTTTTTCATAAGGTAAAATATTTCCTCCTAAAAATTATTCGTTGAAAAATCTGTCAACGGCGGCAACTATTGCCTGTGCAAGTTTTTCTTGATATTCGTCACTTGCCAAAAGGCGTTCCTCTTCGTAGTTAGTAATGAAAGCAAGCTCAATCAGCGACGATGGACAACGGCTATGCTTTATGACGTAGAAATTGGCTGACTTTACGCCGCGATTATTCAAGCCTCCATAGTTGAGTAACTCTTCATTTAACAGAGCGGCAAGACGATAACTTTCAGCACTTCCCGCGTAGTAAAAAGTTTCCATACCGTTTGAATTTGGATTTGAAAAGGCGTTGCAGTGAATGCTGATAAATATTTCGGCATTGCCTGGCGCTTTATTAACACGTGCACCCAGTTCAGCTGTATTTGACGCATTGGGTGACGCAACGTCTACGTCATAGCGGCGCGTCATAATGACTTCTGCACCTTTATCTGCCAAAAGTTGTTCAGTCTTCAACGCAACACCTAAAGTGACTTCTTTTTCAGTCAAGCCGCTCGGTCCTATAGCGCCGTTATCAGATCCGCCGTGACCTGCGTCCAAAACAATTATACGTCCGCTTAAATCGCCGCTTACACTGCTTTTGGGACGCGGTGAAGTCTTATTAATCTTTTCAACGTCGATTATCATACGCGAAAAAGTTGTACCTTCGGTGTTGCCGCGTGAAATTTTCGCCGTGTAGCCGTCAGCCTCAAAATCAATTATCATATTGAAATTAAGTTGCAGGCGGTTACTTTCATCGCGATTTACTGAGACATTGCCGATAGTATTTTTGGCTTGAATGTTGCGTCCAATAATCCTGTTGATTCTGCCCGGCGCCGTGTCGTTTAAACTAAGCGTCATCAATTCGCCGGATGCCGTTAAATCTATGTCGGCGGCGTCCAATCTGCCGCGATAGTCAATCTGTATTCTTACCGTTTCTCTGTCCAAATTGTATGCAAAAATATTCAACAATTCAGCTTTTGCCCGTGCGGCCTCTGCCGTAGAAAAAATTGTCAAACAAAACATTAGCATTAAGGTGAGAATTCCGAAAATCTTTTTAGTCAAATATAATCTCCTCCGATTTTAGATCGTTAGATTCAGTCATTTAAAAGTTGCCGCGCAGATTCCAACGCGGCTTGAGTTTTGGCTTTGTCGTAAGAAATTTTCAGCGTCAAATAGTCGCCGTCGCTTACATTTTCCGGCAGGCAAGTAGCAGGCAGGTTAATCTGCGCGGAATATTCTTCGCCGCCGTCATCAATAAACAAAACCGCCTCCTCCGAGCCGTCTTCCAATTCTTCCAATCTGTCAAGATAAACGCTGACAATTTTTTCATCAAGTTTATTTTCGGTGTCAACGTTAATTTCCTCATCAAAATTTATTTTTTCTTCTTTTCCTTTATCCATGATTTAACCCAATCTTCCTTATGTTCCGGCGTCACGGAAAAATTTTTGCCGTCCGTTTTAATTACGACAGTGCCGTTTTTCCATGTCCAAAAAATATGGTCGGCAGGAATGCCCGCGTCTAAATATATCTGCAACGGCTCAAGGTGCGGATGACCGTAAGTGTTGCCGCCGCGTTTGTCGGTAGGTTCACCTGCAGAAATTAAAACGTATTCGGGATTTACAACGCGCACAAAGTTTTCAGATGACGAAGTTTTACTGCCATGATGCCCCGCCTTAAGTATACGGCTTTTAAGTTTTTTCTCGTCATTATCCTGCCAAATTTCGCTTTCAACTTTTAATTCCGCGTCGCCGGTAAACATCATGGTAAAATCTTTGTAGACAAGGCGTCCCACAATTGATTCATTGTTGGGATCAGTTTTCTGCTTACCGCCGTTTACGTCTTTGACAAGATTTTTGTCGGGGTAAAGCACTTCAAATTTAACGCCGCCGCCGAAGTCTACAATTTCGCCTGCCTTTAAGCCGGCATACTTAATTTTAGCGGCTTTAACTTCTTTTACGTAGTTTTGATAAAGTTTCGACGTGGAGGCAATGCCGTTATCGTAAACTTCCTTGACGGTGTACTTGTCATCTTTAAGCAGCTTTTCCATGCCGCCAATATGATCTGCGTGCGGATGCGTCAAGATTATTTTGTCGAAAGTCGTAACGCCTGCTTTATCAAGTTCGCTTACAAGTTTTGAACGTTCATCAGAATCGGAAGTGTCAATCAAAATATTCTGCGTCGAAGTTTGAATCAAAAATGCGTCGCCTTGACCGACATTAAGCATGGTAATTTTTAAATCGGCTTTAACATCTTTACCGGCAGCCTCAGTTTTCGGCTCAACGTCTGCTGAATTTTTGGAAGACGAAGAACCACAACCGCTGAAAAAGAGAGTAAGAAGAATCAGCGGCAATAGAAAAAATTTTCTCATTCAACCACTCCTTTCAATTTTACTGCAAACTTTTCTACAACATATATTTTTCTATACCAATGGCAACCCCGTCTTCGTGTACACTCGGCACAACAAATTTGGCTTTACGTTTCAACTCTTCACTGCCGGTACCCATAGCAATTCCTGTACCGACGCGCTGAATCATATCAATATCGTTGTAGCCGTCGCCGAATGCATAGGAATTTTTTACATCAACGCCGATATGGTTCAACATGCAAAAAATACCGTCCGCCTTAGTAATTTTGTTTGACGATATTTCAAGACTTCTAAAACGGAAAGGATCGGACCAGCCGGTTACACCTTCCATAGCATTGATTTTTTCATAAACCGCGTTGAGATTATCAGAATCATTGCGAAAAGTCCTGCACTCAATTTTAAAAATTTCTTTGTCGTCAATTTCAAAATCGCGTACGAAGTCGGAGTAATCCACATTAATTTTATGAAAGAAAGCTTCAACGGCTTTAAATTCGCGCTTATAATAAATTTGCGGATGCCCTTCCAACATGTACTCAATGTCTTCAGATACAACGTAATCACAAATTTTTTTCACAACGGCATTGTCAAGAGCTTGTTTAAAAATAATCTTGCCGTCAAGCATAATGAGCGCGCCATTTAATAAAACATAGCCGTCAAAACCGAAATTTAAAAGTTCTTTTTGCAGAAAGGCATAAGGTCTTCCCGTCGCGATAAAAATATGATGTCCGGCACTTTTCAGACGTTTTAACGCGGCTTTAACCCTTTCCGTCAATGAAGTAATGCCTCCTACATCATCAAGTAATGTGCCGTCGATATCAAAGAAAACCGCCTTAGTCATTTTTTATCACCATTTTCAAGATTTTGGTAAACGATAAAAATTCGGACGAAAAACATTATCAGCCACAAAACAAATCCGCCAATGTAAATCATTTCGGAAATTTGCAGGTTGGAATAGTCAAAGCGCGTCAAAAGATAAGCCGCTCCTGCCAATATCAATACGTCGAAGATGCCTATTGCTTTCTTCAAAGTCTCAAGCAAAATTTTTACCTCCAAAAATTTTTTTGCAAATTATAATCAATGTGTCAATATCATAAACTAAAAAACCCTTCAACACAAGGAAAATTTTTGTGCGAAGGATTTTTTAATTTTTTTATACTTAAAATTAAGCAAAAACGTTATGTTTAACGCGTTCCGACTCTTCGGATTGTTTGGCGTCATTCCAGCTTGTCACGTCGCCCGTGAGATACCCTGTGATCCGGCGGATACGTTCAAACTTTTCACCTTGCAAAGTGTAATCGACATCAACTTTGCCGTCGTCGCAAAGTTTGACTTCAATGCTTTTAAGCGGCTCTGTCACGCGCTCTTTCACGTAGTCAATATACTTCTGCGCGTCCTGCTCGGTGAACTCATTCAAACCCATAACGTTGACTTCAACGCCTTCAATTTTCATCATACAATCACCACCTTTCTGTGCTTGCCGTTAATAACGGGAGCTGTTGAATAAATCGAATTTATAACAGCCAAAATTTTTGAAAACGCCGCAAGTAGCCAAGGACGTGCGCCGTTGCGCGGGCTCGCAGGACGCGAGTGAGCGCAACTGTTTCTTTTTGCTTACTTTTTCTTTGCGTCAAAGAAAAAGTATGATCTAATTTTAACACGCCTTAAGCTTGTTTCTCCGGCATCAAAACAGTACGAATCGGAAACGGAATATTAATGCCCTCTTCGCGATACCGTTTTGTAATCGCCATAATAAATTTATGCGTAATCTTTAATTGATTCACAAATCTATGCGCATGTAATATGGCATTGAAATTTATGGACGAATCTCCAAATTCAGTAAAAAATACGCTGGGCGCAAGAGGATTTATGTCTACGCCTTCAGAAGTTATCGCCGGTTCGTAGCCTTCAACTTCCATCATGATATCGCGTGCAACTTCAATTGTGACGCGCTCGACTTGCTCCAAATCACTTTCATAG
>CAJOKY010000168.1 GCA_905235425.1 uncultured Selenomonadaceae bacterium | reverse complement strand
ATCTTGAAAAGTTCAATCGCCGAAATTGACGATATGCCGCTTGATTTTCTTCTGGACTTAATCAGCGTTTATGAAAAAATAAATTCTACAGACAATCGTCGGGAAGTTTATATTGACGATATTTTATAGTAGGGAGGTGGATTGATGGCTAAAGGTTCAGGCGAAACTGTCAGCGGTTTATATCTTCGATTAGGGCTTAATTATGACGAACTTAATCAAGACTTTGTTAAGGTTGAAGAAACTTTATCAAGCAATATTCAACGGCTCAATCGTCAGAGTACTCTGATTGATTTAAAAGCTAAGGTTGATTTAACTGGAGTAACCGACGCTGAACAAAGATTAAAAATTCAATCAGAGGCTTTAACTAAACAAGTTGAAATTCAAACGCAAAAAGTAAAACTTTATGAAACAGAATGGCTAGCGGCAGGTAAAGCTCACGGCAATGCAAGCCAGCAAGCGCAAAAAGCCGCCATTGCTTTAAAAAGTCAGGAACTCGCTTTAGCAAGATTAACCCAACGACTCAAAGAAGTTCAAGACGCCCAAAATGCATTGCCTAAAAATGACAACAGCTTACTTGCCGGGTACAATGGCTTAAAGGGAAATGTCGCAGAAACAATCGGCAACCTTACCAACGCATTTTCGGGAATTAAAGACGCTACGTCATCAGCGGACGCCGCCATTACGAAAAGCCTTGAAATTATCGGCAACATACCTTCTCCGGTCGGTAAAGCCGTTGCCGCATTGGCGTCTATTCCTCTTATTGCAAAAGGCATTGAAAGTTCACTGCTTAATTTGGCTAAACCCGCCATTGCCGCAGGTGATTCTCTTTACGTTATGTCCCGCGGTATGCAACTTTCCATTTCCGACGCATCTAAACTTAATACCATTGCCAAAGTTACGGGTATTGAAATTAATGAAGTCAATAGCGCTATGCGCCGTTTAAGCGCGTCATTGGAAAAAGCCGGCGACAAAGATAACGCCGCCATGAAGATGTTGCAGAAATTCGGCGCTAACGTCAAAAGCGCCAACGGTCACATTAAAAACGAAATTGAGCTAATCGGAGAAGTAGCTACCGCTTTTAAACGGGCGCAAGCGGCAGGTCAAGGCGCGGCGTTTCGTGATATTGTCGGCGGACGTTTTTGGTCTGGAGACCTCATAACATTCTTTGAAGACTACGAAGGCAACGTCGAACTGGCAGGAAAAATCGTCAAAAATGGACTTGCCAATCCCGCGTTGGCTCATGAAGTTCAAGGCAACTTGAACGCGATGAACACTCAACTCGGACAACTTAAAAGTGCGTTATCTTCAGCGTTTATTCCAGCTACTCAACAGCTTGTCCCGCAATTAACAGAGCAATTTGGAGAATTGACAAAAGTCATTGCCGATAACGCCGAAGGAATTAAAAATGTCAGTATGGTTATTGGTGAAGTTATCGGATACACTTCAAAACTTACTACCGAAATTGCCAAATTGGCTGTCAAATCAACGCAACTAATTGTAAAACCGCCTAAAAGTGCTATAGTCGATAAATACAAAGATGATTCTGATATTAAAAGCCTTGATGATTTAATCAATAAAGAACTTCAGGAAAAATATAATGGCAATCAAGCCGTTATTGACAACATTAGTCCCCGTGAACGTTTTGCGTTGGTAAAATACTATGAGCCAATTTGGCAAGAGTTAGATGAAATATACAAAACGACTCGTGAAAAAGTTGAACAGATAAACGAAGAATTTACAAAGTTAGACCCACGCGACGCTTGGAGCGAACTTAAAGGAGATAAAATCACAACTTTTGAAGACCGCGACGCCATCAGAAAAAGCAATGAGGATTTACAGAATCTTTCGGACGAATTATATAAAATTAGGCACAATTCTTATGAAAATGCTTTATTCGACGTAAAACGTTGGTATGAAGATTTAATAAACGCAGAAAGTACTACCGCTGAACAACGCGCCATCATTGAGGAACTTTATACCGAAAAAGTTAAAAAGCTTGAAAATGAAAAAGTTGACGAGATAAAAAAAGCAACGGAAGAATCTCAAAAACGCGCGCAAGATTTAATGCGCGAAGCTGTCAATATCAGCGGTAATTTATCGCCTTTTGAGCAACAAATTCAATCCATTAAGCAGTGGGAACAAACCGCGTTTGAGTCACTCTCAAAATATCAGGACGCACTCAAAGATACCGGGCAACTCGAACAGGAAGCAGCCGCCATAGCCGCTAATTCCCTCGCCAAACAACGTGAAGCCTTTGAACGCGAAATTGACAGAATACAGGGCAAAATTCAATCACTCGGCGAAAAAATTTTTGAACAGGAACATAGCCAACGCGACATTGACATTATGCGGGCGCAAAAGCAACGCGCCGATTTTCTAAAGGAAGGCGTATACCCAAAAGAAATGGTGGATCGTTGGTATCAAAACGAACTCGCCAAAATTCGCGAAAGAACAGTTGACGATAAAGGCGGCAATTATACCAAAAATCCTCAACGGTACAATTCCAATGCGGTCGGCTTTCAGATGATGTACGGCGACGAACCCGAAGCCGTCAATTTGCCCGTCAAAGATTTTTTCGGCGACCTTCAACGCGAAACTTCGGAGGCTACCAATAACTTTTTGGGGTTATCTCAATCAACGCAGGAACTTTCCGATGCCCAATCTTCACTTGCACAAAGTTTTCAATTAATCGAAGGCGACGCCATTGTCTCTTCCTTCACAACTTCTGTAAATGGCGTTGTTGACGCTCAAGATTATTTTGCTCAAGCTACAGAAGACGCAGGAAATTCTCTTGCCAACGCCTTGCAGGAAGTTGAACAACGTATTAAAGATAACGCCGCTGTCTTTGATAATCTGCAACGGATTCAGCAACAACAATCTTCATTGCCTTTCGATGTGGGTGCCGCTAAAGCCGCCGCTGATATTGTCGGCACTACCGGCGAAGCCGTTGCACTGGCAGGCGGCGCAACATTAAATCCAATGGTTGCATTGGGCGGCGGTCTTGCCGCTTTATTGGGCAACACTGTAAGCAAAGGTCTTGATTATTTAGATGATTCGCCTCAGCCCGATTTCGCGGGCGGCTTTAATACTTCCGAATTAAATACTACTTTGCAAGATATTCATAACGATTGGTCTCAAATTCTTTCTGACATTTCCCAAAATGTTCAACAAATTGTGTCCAATAAACCTACCCCAAATATTACCGTGTCGCCTAATATCAATATCGATTTGGGCGGAGCTTATGTCTTCGATAACGAAATGAAAGGCAAACTTACTGACGACATTGTAAGCGAAGTTGCTAACGCAATCCGTGACGCTGTCCAAAGTGAAGTTAGTTCTGCGTCTTACGGCTACGGCAATTAAGGCGGTGACATTATGATTTTCATCAATGATATTCCGTCTTTGCGCGACCCTGAATCTTCAACACATACCTTTGATGATCGCGTTGAAAAAATCGAACTCATCAACGGCAACACTGTTCAAGACTACGGACATATTGAATCGGGCGACACTGACACTTTTACCTGCGTTTTCTCTGCTGAAAATTTTGAACGCATTAAAGCTTTATGGGCTACTCGTACCCGCATTGTTTTTACCGACGAAAACGGCACTGTTCATAACAATTTACGGTTAGTTTTCAGAAATTATCGCCCCGTCAATAAATTTCCCAACTACATTATTTTAACGTTTGAATTATGGAGGGTTTAACGTGGCTAACTCTTTCATTAATATTTATTCCGGCAATCCTACCGAAGGCGGCACAGACGGCACTGTCATTTCTACCGACGGTGCGCAGACTGCCCCGCTTGTCGTCAATCTTGACGCATCACAAAACGAAGTCAAAAAAGTTAAATTAGGTATTCGTTGTGAAAGCGGCTATATAACTTCTGGCGATACCGTTATCCGTGATAACAATGACACCAACGACCGCTGGAAATTTTCCTTATCTGAAAATGGCGCTTATGCCGATTCTATCACTATTTCCGCCGCTATCAGTACAGTTAATACTATCTTTTGGGCGCAAGCCAGTTCAAGCAGTCTCGAATCGCCGACTCGCGATACAACCGTTAGCTTGCAAGTCTCTACCGTTATTCAAGCCTCCTCTTAATTCATTGGTGTAAATTATGGCTACTAATTTTTCTAATCTTAAAGCGTGGCTTACCTTTAATCGCTCCCCTACCGATGACGCCGTTTTAAATTCGTGGACAACTTACGGCAACCCAACTATCGGAACTGCCAATGCCTTTAACGGCAATGCATTACAACTTGACGGACAATCTTATATCAAGCTTAGCGGCGTTGAACTCGGCGGTAAAGATTTTTATATCGACGGCTGGATTTATGTTGACGCCGCATCCCCCAATAACGCTAGAATAATCACCATTGTTAATCCCAACGACGACAATTATTTGGTGTCACTCAGAAAAAGTTCCTCCAACAGTAGCAGGTTGGAATTTTGGGGTAACAATTCTGCCGACAGTTCTGCAGCTCTAGGGTACGTAATCACTTCCAATACAAATTCTGTAGGTTCAAGGGTTCATTTTAAACTGATTTATCGGTACAGCAATCGCGATGTCTACCTTTGCATTAATGATAAAATTGTTGCAAATCGCACTACAAACGTCCCTCAATACAGCAGACAAAACTTTGATATTTATATCGGCGCTAACTCCGAAGGATTACAAGGTTTAATCGGCTCGATTGACGAACTGCGCATTTATGACGGCTATTATTTGTCTGCTGGCAACAATACTCCGCCCACTCTTGACGACTACTCCAATATCATTTTTTCTGCCGATTTACGACGCAACGCCAATAACTTACCTGTCACCATTAATTTCGATACTGCACGCAGTACTTTTTCTGTTTGGCGATATGAAAATTTCGGCACTGCTGATTTACTTTCCATTGCTGGAACTACCGTCACTAATCTTGATAAATCGCAAGCCGTTTATCAGACTGCTTTTTATCAGCCGACATGCGCCAAGTGTTTCGATATTCCAGCCACAAAAGAGATTTGGATTAAATGCGATATTAACATTGTCGATAATGTTTCTTCAAGCCGCATCAGAATTTATTCTGATGACGACAACGGCATCAACGGCTGGAGTACATCCAGTAAGGGGATTAACTCCAATTATATATATTGGCACAATGACACGAGCATTGACGGCGGCTACAGATGTTCACGTAATGATTTAGGTTACCCTAAGCAAACTTTTTTGCTCCATATGAAAAGCGGCACTTCCGACGGCTTGTTGGAATTTTATTTTTGGAGCAAGTCTAATCCAACTTACAGAAGTTTTACCGGCAACGTCAATAACGGCGATGATTTTAATAACGTCTATATCCAAATGGACGGCTCTAATATCTACGTCAGCGATTTAATTATTTCTAATGTCGAAGTTGATATTAACGATAACGTCGACTTTTCTGTTGATTTTAATGCTGATGCCGTTCGTGATACTCGTATACTTTGGCGATATGAAAACTATGGCACTGCCGACCTTTTAAC
>CAJOKY010000167.1 GCA_905235425.1 uncultured Selenomonadaceae bacterium | reverse complement strand
GGACGCGGTTTAATCTCAATCGGCGTGTACGGTACGGGAATTTTTCTTTTCAACGCGGCAAGCAGTGAACGCAGACGAATACGCGCCGCGCCTAAATTCGACACCTCGTCAAGCTTGATCATCGTGTAAATTTTGCCGTGACTTTCCAAAATTTCTTTAACCTGTTCGGTAGTCAGCGCGTCAAGTCCGCAACCGAATGAACTTAACTGAATCAGTGTAACGTTGGGATTTTCCGCCGCGAAATGCGCCGCGTGATAAAGCCGCGCGTGATAGCTCCACTGATTGACTACAGAAATTTCTTTTGACTTCAAAGGCAGATGATAAATCGCGTCCTCTGAAATTATCGGCAAGTTGTAGGATTGAATCATTTCAGAAATGCCGTGATTAATTTCAGGGTCGACGTGGTACGGTCTGCCTACAAGCAAGATCGCCTGTTCACCGGTCTGCTTAATACGCGCCAAAACACTTTCACCAAAATTTTTAACGTCACGCCGATAATTTTCAAGTTCAATTTCCGCCTTATCTACGGCGTCTGAAATTTCCCGCGCAGAAATATTTTCAGCTTTAAATTCTTCAGCCAAACGCTTTTTCAGCTTTTTCATATCGTGAACAGGCAGGAAGGGCTGAATAAAATTAATTTGGCGTTCGCGCAGAATATCCATATTGCCGCGAATATTTTCAGGGTACGACGCGACGATTGGGCAGTTGTAAAAATTATCGGAGCGAGTATCGAAATTGTACGGCTCGCAGGGATAAAAAATTTTCTTAATGCCGCGTTCAATTAAATTCATAATATGCCCGTGCGCCAATTTCGCGGGGTAGCAAAGTGAATCGCTGGGAATTGTCGACATACCTTTACAAAAAAGCGCCGCGCTTGACTTGTCGGAAAGTTCGACGCGGTAACCGAGACTTGTGAAAAACGTATGCCAAAACGGATACTCTTCATACATATTCAAAACGCGCGGAATGCCGATAACGCCGCGCTTAGCGTCTGTAACGTCCAAAGATTTATAATCGAAAAGGCGTTTGTATTTGTAGGCGTAGGCATTGGGAATTTCGGCATCTGCAGAAATTTTGCCGCCAATGCCGCGTTCGCACCTGTTGCCGGTAAAAAATTTTCCGCCGTCAGGAAATTTCTGCATTGTGATTAAACAATTATTTCCGCACCTGCCGCAACGGTATGACTTCGTAACTACAGAAAAATTATCAAGCTGTTCAGGTGACAGTAGAGTAGAAACGTCATTCTTAATTCTTAATTCTTCATTCTGCATTGCAAGAATCGCCGCACCGTAAGCGCCCATAAGCCCGGCAATGTCGGGACGAATAACTTTTTTGCCGAGAATTTCTTCAATCGCCCTTAAAACCGCGTCATTATAAAAAGTTCCGCCCTGCACAACGATATTTTCGCCTAAATCGTCGACATTTCGCAGTTGCATGACTTTGAACAGAGCATTTTTAATAACGGATACAGCGATACCTGCCGAAATGTCATTGACCGACGCGCCGTCTTTTTGCGCCTGCTTAACTTTTGAGTTCATGAAAACGGTGCAACGCGTACCTAAATCTACCGGCGCAGTTGAAGTGACAGCCTTACCTGCAAAATCGCCAACAGACATATTCAAGCCCTGTGCGAAATTTTGAATAAAACTGCCGCAACCTGCCGAGCAAGCCTCATTCAGCGTAATGTTGCCAATCGTGCCGTCCTTTACAAAAAAGCATTTCATATCCTGCCCGCCGATATCAAGTACAAATGAAACGTCGGGACAAAATTCCTGCGCGGCGGTAAGGTGAGCAAATGTCTCAACTTCCGAGCCGTCCGCGTGCAATGCCGCCTTAACGATAGCTTCACCGTAGCCGGTGGTGAAAACCTTTGCAATCTGCGCGGTATTCGGAATTTTTTTGTACAGTTCGCGAATCTGATTCACAACGGTTTTTAGCGGCGAGCCTTCATTTGAACCGTACGCCGTATACAAAATTTGTTTATCTTCGCCAATCGCGCAGATTTTAGTAGTGGTAGAACCCGCGTCAATGCCGATAAAAATTTTTCCGTGATAAGAAATTAAATCGCCGCGTTTAACTTTTGCGGCGTCGTGTCTGTTACGAAATATTTTATAATCGTCGTCATTGCGAAAAAGTACAAAATTGGATTTACGAACTTCATGCGGGTCGGCGGCAACGTTTACTAGGGATTGTTCAAGCTGATTGACTGAAATATTTTCTGATTCTGTACAAAGTGCCGCGCCGGTAGCGACAAAAAAATTTCCGTTCGCCGTGTTGACGACATTTTCCGGCGAAAGTTCCAGCGTCTCAATAAATCTTTTCTTAAGCTCCGGCAAAAAGTGTAAAGGTCCGCCCAAAAAAGCCACTGCGCCTTCAATAGCTCTGCCCTGCGCCAAATTGCCGATAGTCTGATTCACAACGGCTTGAAAGATTGACAGCGCTATATCGGCTTTTTTAACGCCGTCATTCATCAGCGCTTGAATATCGGTTTTGGCGAATACGCCGCACCGTGACGCGATTGTATAAATTTGTTTGCCCTTTTCGGCAAGGGAATTTAAACCCAATGCGTCTGTTGACAAAAGGCTTGCCATATGGTCGATAAATGAACCCGTGCCGCCCGCGCAGACGCCGTTCATACGAACTTCCGGCGCACCTTTCAAGTAAATTATTTTCGCGTCTTCGCCGCCCAATTCTACAACGGTATCTGTTGACGGGATAAATTTTTCAACGGCAGTTTGACAGGCAATGACTTCTTGTACAAATGGAATTGAAATTTTTTTGGCAATGCCCATACCGGCAGAACCTGCAAGCGCTATTTTAAATCGTGCGTCGCCTGCAATATTTTTCAGCGTAGACAAAACTTTTTTTAATGAACCGCCTATTTCGGAAAAATGTCTCGCGTAATTCGTGTGAATGATTTTTTCTTCGCCGTCCATAACAACCAGCTTTATTGTCGTGGAGCCGACATCAATCCCTACTTTCATTAAAATTTCACCTCAAGTAAATTTTATAATTACCTGCCTTCAATGTCAACAAAAAAAGCGGCGGTGTTAATCGTCGCTGAAAAGTATTTGTTAGATAGTAGATTGTAGAGGGTAGATAGTAGGAGGTAGAGGGTAGATCTACTATCTACTATCTACCTTCTACTTTCTATTTTTAAAGACGTAGACAGTTTGACCGGAAATTTTGCCGTCCGCAGATTTCGTGCCGCCGGTACGAATTGCAAAGCCGCCGTCAAGTTCCTCAACGTGCAATTTATTCTGAGTGGCGTAAACTTTTAAATCAATGCTTGCCGGCGCGGAAAAAATATCCGCCGCGTTTTTGAGTCCCGCCTCAAGATAATCAATCGGACAGCCGGGATCGTAGCCGAACATACCAATTTCCATTAAAACTTCTGCAGGTTGGTCGATAATGTCGTAAATATTTTTGCCGGAAATTTTACCTTTCGCCGCACCTTCAGAATAAGGGCTTATGTCGGAATCAGGCAACGCGTCAGCACTGAATACAAGTTGTGTCGAAATATCAGCCGCGCCGGTAGCGTTGTAGCGTATGCTTACTTCATTGTCATTTGAAATGCTGTAAATAATTTCGGCACTCTTGCCGCCGAGTTCCGCCGTAAATTTTACGCCTTCAGTAGTAGATTCGGCGTTCCAAATAATTTTTGCAAAGTCCTTGCCTTCGTCTACAAAGACAACTCCGGCGTCATCGTCTTTTTCATAGCCTGCAACGTCATCATAGGTTTTGAGTACGAATTTATTGGTATAAGACTTGTCGCGGAAACGTACCGAGACAATACGCGCGCCGTAATCGGTGACTTTCAATTCATTACCCTTCGTGTTACGCAAAGTGAAAATTTTAGCCTCACTTCCGTCAGAAAGTTTGCCGAAAGATTCTTGCTTGATATTCGCCATAAAAAAATTCCCTTCCAACAAAAATTTTTTTACCAAATATTATAGCGCCGTACCGAATATTTTTAAAGTATGTCTAAAAATTTTTTAGGATTTTACTTACTACCTAATCCCTACTCCCTGCTCCCTACGCTCTACTCCCTACTCCCTAATCCCTAATCCCTGTTCCCTAAAAAAAATAACGCCGAAAAATCGACGTTACGTATTGAAAATATTTTTATTCTGTCGTTAAGTATTCTATTTAATTTCGACTTTAGCGCCGACTTCTTCAAGTTTCGCTTTAAGAGCTTCAGCATCAGCTTTAGAAATTTTTTCTTTGACAGGAGCGGGAGCGCCGTCAACAAGCGCCTTAGCTTCTTTAAGACCGAGACCCGTTGCTTCACGAACTGCTTTGATAACTTTAATTTTTTCAGCGCCGATTTCAGCAAGGATAACGTCAAATTCGGTTTTTTCTTCTTCTTCAGCCGCCGCCGCAGGAGCCGCACCGACCGCTGCAACAGCTACGGGAGCCGCCGCAGATACGCCGAATTTTTCTTCCATAGCTTTTACGAGTTCGGAAAGTTCCAAAACTGTCATACTGCCAATGGCTTCAATGATTTCTTCTTTAGTCATTAAATTTCCCTCCAAAATTTTCTATACTGCAAATGATTTTATTAAATCTAACCTGCAATTAATTTGATTAAGCCGCTGTTTCTTCTTTTTCTTTCTTGTCGCGAATAGCCGCGATAACACCGACAGCGTTGCGAATAATGGCAGAAAGTACGCCGACGGTATTTGAAAGCGGCGCGTTCATGCTGCCCAAAAGTTTTGCGATAAGTTGTTCCTTGCTCGGCAATGCCGCCAAAGCCTTAACGTCTTTCTCTTCGATAACTTTACCGTCAAGAATACCTGCTTTAATCGTCAAAATTTCCGCGTCTTCAAGTTTATTTTTCTTCATGAAGTCACAGATAATTTTAGCCGGTGCAACGGGATCTGTCGCCGAAAAAGCGATTGCCGTAGTACCTTCCAAGTGAGTTTCAAGATTTTCAATGCCGGCATTTTTCGCGGCAATACGGAGCATGGTGTTTTTGACAACTTTGTAAGTTACGCCTGCTTCGCGAAGTTCGCGTCTCATCTGCGTATCAGTAGCGACGTTCAAGCCTTTGTAACTTGTGATAACGATGCCTTGTGACGTTTTAAGCCAATTTTGAATTTCGGCTACAACTGCCTCTTTCTTAGGTGTTACTCCCATTAAAAATTTCACCTCCCAACAAAAAATCTCCGACCAAAGACAATCGGAGAAAATTTTAATGACTCCAACCTCGACAGGATTTATTTTTGTACCTGTTGTCTTCGGTCTGTTATTGCTTTAACAAAAAATTTTTGGCTAAACAAATTACTCTTGAATTGCCATGCCGTCAAATCTCAACGTAATTTTTGAAATGGCGAATAAATCAATATCTTCCCAAAACAAATCGTTGCCGTCGCTAAATTCTGCTCTCATATCCCGGTATCTGTCAGTTTCTTTGCGGCTGAATAGTTGCGTTTGTCATAGTCAAATATAAACAAACACATTTGAGAGGATAAACTCTCCGGCGTACTACACACCTCTATCCGATTGTTAAAACTTTCGG
>CAJOKY010000166.1 GCA_905235425.1 uncultured Selenomonadaceae bacterium | reverse complement strand
TAAATTTACAGTAAAAAATTTTAATCGTGAATGGAGATAGTTAGTTGTTTAATTACCCGCTTGATGTAGTAATGGTGCCGTTGCAGTCAATACTTTTTCTGTTCACGATGTATTTTTTTATAATCGGTTTCTGTGGAATGTGGCGTAAAAAAGAAAAAAAATTTACTACGCCGGAAAAAAAATTCGCCGTGATAGTTGCCGCGCACAATGAAAGCGCAGTTATCGCGCCGCTTATAAAAAATCTACTGTCGCTTAATTATCCTCACGAACTCTACGACGTTTACGTTATCGCCGATAACTGTCACGACAACACGGCTGAAATTGCAGAAAAAGCCGGCGCCAATGTCTGCGTACGCGTTGACAAGGAGAAAAAGAGTAAAGGTTTCGCGCTTGAATGGATGTTTGAAAAACTTTTTGAAATGGAGAAGACCGGCAAAATCTATGACGCCGTTGCCATTTTCGACGCCGATAATTTAGTTCACCCCAACTTTTTGGCAGAGATGAATAACCGCCTTATGAAAGGTGATAAAATTATTCAAGGTTTTCTTGACGCGAAAAATCCATATGACACATGGGTTTCAGGAACTTTCGCCATTGCCTTTTGGATTATAGATCACGTGTCGCACCTTGCCAAAACAAATATCGGCTTGTCGGCGGTACTCGGCGGCACGGGTATGTGTATTACCATTGACGTATTGAAACATAACGGCTGGCGAGCTACTTGCTTAACTGAAGATATGGAATTTACCATGAAATCGCTTGCTGAAGGCTTGAAGACGACGTGGGCGCATGACGCCGTTGTTTACGATGAAAAGCCGTTGACATTCAAGCAGTCTTGGACGCAGAGAAAACGTTGGGCGCAGGGGCAATTTGACGTTGCTCACAGGTTCATACCAAAATTATTAGTCGAAGGTTGGCGGCAAAAAGATATAAGAATTTGGGACGGGTGCATTTACCTTCTGCAACCACATTTCTTAATGTTATCAGCCTTCTTCATGGTAATCAGCTACCTGCAAATGTGGACGGGACCGCTTTTTACAAATATTTATTTGGTTATGCCGTCGCAAATTATGACGGCGATAATGATAGGGCAATACCTTCTGCCGATGATAATTTTGATAAAAGTTCGCGCAAAGTTAAAATCCTGGTATTATATGCTATTTTACCCCGTATTCATTTATACGTGGATACCGATAATTTTTTTGGGATTTATTCATCGCAATGAACACGAATGGGCGCATACTAAACATACCCGTTCAATGAGTTATGACGATATGAAAAATTTTGAAGGTCGCGGCGATTGAGATAAATAAAAAGCCTCCCGCAGTTGGAAGGCTTTTTTTTGTTGCTCATTATCCGCAAATTAAATTTATTTGCCCTTAAATCTAAGCGCTAACATTGTGATATCGTCGGACTGTTGAGCGCCGTTGACGTGATCTTTAATGGATTGACGCACTTGCGTCAAAAGGTCTTCAAGCGGCTCAGTTGAATCGGTAGTGTTCAAAAAAGTTTCAAGGCGTTCATTGGAATATAACTCTTCATTTAAATTTTCCGCTTCAGTGACACCGTCGGTATAAAGGAACAAAATATCGCCGGGATCCATTTGCAATTCGGCTTGTTCATACCGAGCCTTAGGTCTTACGCCGGGCGCAACGGCTTTTATGCGCGGCAGGTATTCGTACTTGCCGTTATGATAAATCAGCGGACTGTTATGCGCGGCGTTGACGTAAATCAACTTGCCGGTCCTTAAATCGAGCATTGCCAAAAAGATTGTGACAAACATAAGCTCTTCGTTGTTTTGACAGAGTTGCTGATTGGCTAAAGTCATAGCCGCCGCCAAATCGTCCGCCGTATTCGCCATAAGCACGAAATTTTTCAAAATGGTTTTGCTGCTCATCATGAAAAGCGCGGCAGGAATGCCTTTGCCGGAAACGTCGGCAATCGTCACGACAAGATGATTTTCGTCGGCAAGGTAGAAATCGTAAAAATCGCCGCCGACCATTTTAGCCGCTTCCATTGTCGCGTAAATGTCAAATTCGGTTTTATCGGGGAAAGGAGGAAAATCCTGCGGCAACATACTGCGCTGAATATTTTTTGCAACGTCCAATTCCGCCGCCATTCTCTCACGTTCGGCAGTGACTTTTTTCAAATTTTCCATGTAATCATGCAATTCGATAGTCATCGCGTTAAAAGTTGTCGATAAACTTTCAATTTCATCGCCGCTGGCTACAACTTCCAATTTCTTTTCAAAATTACCCATTGCGATATCGCGAACGCCTTCCGAAAGGTCTTTAATCGGCTGAACAAATTGAGTTGCCAGCCTCTTGCCGATTAATGTTGTTATTGCAAACCAAAGTGCCAATGCGATAACAAGCATTACCACCATGACTAATATAAATCTTTGGTCGAGGATTTTAACTTTTTCTTCAGTTAAATTTTGAATGATAGTGCGATTTTCTTCAACGGTTTCAGTAACTTCATTGGCAGGTAAGACTACGCCGAGACTCCAACGAAGTTCAGAAATAGGTGCATAAGCTATGTAATACAAATTGCCGTTAAGTTCAATTTCCTCCATACCTTTAGCGCCGGCAGTCATTTTTTTTGCAATTTCGGCTAAAGCCTTTTGTTTACTTTCGCGAATATCAGGGGGATTATCGTAAACTACTTGAAATCCTTTTAAGTCACTAGATTTTTCTTTGGAACTTAAAATTACTTTACCTTCGGCATTCAATACGAAATTAAATTCGTCGCTAGTGGTTGTTGCAGGTTCTACGAGGTAAGCCAGTTCGTCCATTAAGATAGAAAAAAATATTACTCCCCCAAAATTTCCGTTGAGTTCATAAGGAATTGAACAGGAGAATACGCCAAGATTTCTGTTAATGCCTGGACTGTATGTGCTGGTATATATCGGTTCATTTCTCCTGCCTTCAAGCCACGCCTTTTGGGCTTCCGTATATAAAGGATTTTTCCAAAAATCAGCTTGATCGTTTGAAGAATGCCATTGCTCAAGAGTTACAGCCGAATCAGCCATTATGCCTATGCCGGATTCGGTTAATATGCCGAAAGTCGGGGCATCCCAAAAATCCGGATTGCGATAATTCAAACTCATAAAATAAAATAAATCTTGCAAATTGCCCAACATATCTATTTCATTGCTAAGTTGTGGCGTTGATAAATCTTCAATGTTTATGAAGGGCGCATATCTTAAAGCGGCGACGTCACCTTCTTGAAATTCTCTGCCCAATCTTACGGGACGCGCTTTAAAATTTTCGGGGTGCTGATTTATTGCATGAGCTTCTTTATCTAAAAGTTTTATATTAATATAAAAATCGGACATCTCCGCAAGAATGAATTTTGTGCGTTCTTCTATGCTGTAAATCAAATCTTTTTGTTTCTGTTCGCGCAAAATATCGGAACTTGTTTGAAATGCCTCATCGCCGATTGATTGACTGATATCTTTGGCATAATCTTTGGAACTATAAGTCCCCAAAAAAGTAACGCCGCTAAAGACAACCATTAAAACGATACATATAAATAATATTATACGGTTTATTCGTTTTTGTATGGTCATCTTTTCGCGACCAAGTATTAAATTTATCAGTGTATTCATTTTTTTAATCTTCGCAAAAAGAAATTGTTATTACGCTAAATCGTCAACAGAATTGTAAACGGTGTAAAAGCCTTCAATGTCGAAGTCGTCCAAAATTTCTTGCACCATGCCCTTAGCGCCGCAAATTACAATTTGCTTTTTCTCTTTGTTGGCAATTTTCGCAACACGCAACAAAACACGTAAACCGGCTGAAGAAATATATTCAAGCGCACTCAAGTCAAGAGCTACTTGCCCATGATCCGCGAGTACCATTTTAATTTTTTCTTCGCCTGTCGGTGCAGTCGTCGTATCAAGACGCCCTATTAAACCGAGTACGTACCAGCCGCCTCTAAATGCTTCACTAAAATTAATTGTCTTATCCAAAATAAAATCTCCTTTCATAAAAGTTTCTTTGTAATTATACTTTGTTTCTTCTAATTTTAAGATTTTCCTGCCAAAAACTTTATAAGATAATCGCCGCGTCATAAGGTGATTTTTTTAATAATCTTTGATATAATTGCGACGAAATTTTTTTAGCTTATTAATGGGTGGATTTTTAATGCGAGAAAAATTTTTAAAGGCAGGAATCGGTACGACGCTTGAACTTTGCGAAGAAATGACAGGCGTTGAAGAAGTTGCGACGGCAGGCAATTCTTTTTTCGATCGCTCATATTTCGGTACGCGAGTTTTGATTCTTGCACCGAGACCCGGTGACGAAATTGCAGTAGCCGGAAATATGATTTTAAATTTCACCGCCGCAAAAGCTGAAGTTTTTATCGCCTATTCAAATTTTCACACTTGGAATGACGAATTGGAAACGGCCATGAAAATTTTAAACGTCCCGCGCGAAAAAATCATTTTCCTTGACTTAAAAAATATTAAAGCCGGCTTAAAAAAACTTCTGCTGAATCTGCGCGCCAATATAATTTTTTATCCTGTTGACTGTAAAATTTTATCGGCTACATTTGAAGAAGTGTTTAGCGAAATTTTAAATTCAACATATGATTATCGACCGGAAGTCTATCAAAAATTTGCATTGGCAACCGCAGTAAATACAGTTCCCGATTTTTACGCGACAAATCTTTTTTCAGTGCGGCGACCTAAATTAGGCGTGACTGACGATTACAATTTCGACATAATCGATCGCGCAAATTATTTGTGGAAAAATCGCGTGCGTTTTCCCGTATCTGAAAGTTGCCGCAAAACCATTTTGAAAAATAATCCTTTAGCCGCCGCAATTAACGCCTACAAGTCACGGCACGATGAATTTTCTCCGCTGAAAATTTTAAATTCTGACGAGGTTTTTTTCGAGCGTCGCACCGATAATCAACTTTACGGCGCAAAAATTTTCGACAGTGCGGGTAATTGTGACGCCGACAAAGTTTGTGACTTTAAAATATTTGCTGATAAAAATTTTTTGTGGCGTCCGTCCAACGGCAGTACGTTGACAATAAATTTTGATGAAGAAGTTCAAGTGCGGCGTATCGTGATTTACGGCAACGCATTTGATGAAGAAAGCACCGAAATTATTTTGCGCCTTGAGTGTTATAAATTTTATCCCGGCATTGACAAAGAAGGCAATTATATTGATAATACCAATGAAATTAAAGTGAAATTACCTGCACGCGGTCAGCCCTGCATTTATGACGTTGAAAAAATTTTTGTGCGACGCGCAGAAATTATTCCGGTAAACGCAGGAAAAAATTTTGCCATAGCCGAAATAGAATTTCTTGCAAATGCCGAGCCGCTTAGAAAAATTTCGCCGTTTATCAAGCTTTGTATCGGTAAAGATTTTTTTTACAAATACTTTGTGGCGGACGAAGTGGAAAAAATTCCTATTGGTCTGTATCGGTTTCACATTGAGAGCCGGTAAAAATCTGCGCGGAAGTGAACGGGGAAAATATCTTAACAGAAGTTTTGACGGAGGACGAAGAAATTATCTTGAACTTAAGCGACGCAAAGGAAATTATTTTAACGGCGGAAATTATAGGAAATGCCAATGTCTACGATAGAGCGATAATAAAAAGAATCGGCGATTTGGCGCAAATACAGCTTAAAGTTTGGCAATGGATTGATAAAATTAGCGGTAAATGATCGGGTGATTGTGTGTCTGAAGAATTGATTTTGACCGAAGAGCTTTTTATCGGTATGGGTGGACGACAAAAAACTTACATACATCCGCTTGATCCGTCACGGTGCGTAAAAATTGCTTATTCGGGAAATATTCGCGACGTCGAAAAAGAGTTGCGGTACAGAAAAATCTGCGCGGAAAGGTTGAAAGATTCGCGCTTAATCACAAAGTATTTCGGTACGGCGAAAACTAATTTAGGTACCGGTTACATTTATGAAAGAGTCCGCGATTATGACGGCTCAACAAGTAAAGATATGGGAGTATTTTTAAGTACTGCCGAATCGGTGAAACAAGTTGAGACGGTGCTTTTGAATTTCAAGGAAGATTTTTTTAATGAATGTATCGTGACGGTTGACAGAAACACCGCCAATTTTATGGTGCAG
>CAJOKY010000165.1 GCA_905235425.1 uncultured Selenomonadaceae bacterium | reverse complement strand
TGCCTTAGCTACTCACGTTTTCTTGACGCTCCACAGGCTTGAATTCCCCGCTAACGTACGGGTACTATTGTCTAAATTTGGTTTTCGTTCAGACACGCATATTATACAAAGAATATTTCCAAAGTCAACATAAAAATTTATCAGTAACGGTTTTCACCTCCGTATATTTTTAATTGTTTTATAACTTATTATAAATTATTTTTATCTGTTTAAAGCCTCCAAATACTTTTTGGCAAATACCGATTCTTTATTTTTAATGTCGCGAACCTGTTTTAAAAGCGCCGTCAAAATAATTTCGGTAATAACTCCCGCCTACATATTTTTATTTAAAAAATTGCTTTTAACCCAAATGACAGGTCGAACACCAATCATAACATCATCAACATAATGAGTTCTTGCTCCCAAATTTCCCCAAGATGCCAAATGCTCCGGAATATTTGCGGCAGGACCGGGCGAACGAAGCCACCAAGCGCTGTCTCCTTCAGGATTTAAATAGCAACCTTGCTTAATGGCATAATCAGTCGGTTGAGTTTTTCTTTCTAAATCCGTAGGCATAAGCTTTACCAATTCTTGATAACTCAAAATTGAAACATTGTCAATAGTACTTTCGCCTTCAGGAGTATCATAACGCGGATTTTTTAATTGCACTGCGTTAAAAAGTGCCATATTATTTTTTTCTTCACTTGAAAATGCCGTCTCATAAAAATTTTTATTCAACCATTTACGCAAATCGCTTTCAGCCCAAGTAACATTATTTTTTCCGACATTTACCCAACCCATTGACGCAACAATTTTTTTTGTCAAAAGCAAAGAGTACCCTTCTTTTTCTTCAAGAACAATCCATTCAATAGGAAAAAGTTTATCGGAATTATCTTGAAAATATTTACCAAAAGTCACAATTTTTCTGTCGACATTAGAAAAATTTTTTGAACCAGGAATTTCACCGTTAGAATCGGCAATCGGAATATTTTTAGGAATATCAACAGTCATAATAATTTTTTCAGCTAAACAATTTTTCGTAACGAAAAGCGAAAAAATAAAAATGACAGCGAGAATCGGGAAAAATTTTTTCAAAAAAACACCTCCAAACTTTTTTGTTATTTCAACGCAAAACAAGCGTCATCTTTTTCAAGAGCCGCCTGTCCCCCGCCTTAATTCTTTTAAAGCCAAGTCGTGATAGCGTCTACACCTTTTCGATGATTGTGCCATTTATGCGGTTGACCGTCAGGATCATGAGAAGCATAACCTATTGGAATTATTGAAATAAGGGTGTACCCGCTCATTTCCGGAAAATATTTTTTAAGTTTGATTCTGTCGACAAACGCGACCCATGCAGAATCAAGACCGAGAGACTTAGCCGCCAAAATTATATGCGTAGCAACAATACTGCCGTTTACCATTGCAAAATTAATAAAGTCGTCTTTTTCTTCAG
Organism: uncultured Selenomonadaceae bacterium; assembly: GCA_905235425.1. Taxonomy (GTDB): domain Bacteria; phylum Bacillota; class Negativicutes; order Selenomonadales; family Selenomonadaceae; genus Quinella. The sequence continues at coordinate 4,131 of CAJOKY010000165.1, read as the reverse complement.
GTTTTCTGGCGGCAGAATTATCACCGCCGACAATGATAACTGTTGACGCGCCGAAATTGTACGGCGTTGAATCGTAAACTTTTTGAAGATTTTCAGCCGTACGAACTACCCAAATATGAATCGGTTGCATATTCGCGGCAGTTGGAGCTAAATTCGCCGCCTCTAAAATTTTCGCAAGCTTTTCGTCTTCTACGGGCTGTGACGTAAATTTTCGGCACGAATAACGCGCCTTTGCCAATTCCAAAAAATCCATTTGAAACGACGCTCCCGTAAAATTTATTTTTTCTCTTTGAAGACAGCTTTAGGTTGACCGCAAATCGGACAAACAAAATCGTCGGGCATTTCGCCTTCATATTCATAGCCGCAAACACTGCAGACATAAACTTTTTTCTGCGCGGCAGGTTCGATATTTTTCGGCGCATATTTTTCTAAAATCTTGCCGAGTACAACGCCGTGATGCCCTTCCTGCTTAGCAAAAATTTCCATTTCATCAGCCGCCGCCGTAAATCCCGCAGCACGAACTTGATCAGCCAACGCCTTAATTTTAACTTCGCCTGCAATTTCGGCTTTCTGCGCGCCTGCCAAAAGTCCCCAAAAATCTTTGGGATATTTGCCGTTCATTACCGCGTAAAAGCCGGAATGCACCGCCTCTTGATTAGCCGACTCAATAAGCTCCGCCGCAACTTCGTTAAGCCCCTGCTCCTTCGCAAGACGCGCAAGCGCGTAATACATCATAACGCCTTTAGCTTCGGCGAGCGCCAATGCCTCCATTGCCTGTTCAAGCTCTGTGCCTTTCGTCAATCCGTGTAAACTTTCCACTTTATTTTCCACCTTTCCACGAGAAATTTTTGGATACTCAAACGCATACCCTACGCCAAAATGAATAATCCATTCCGGCTTTTCGGCAATAGGAATCCAAAATCCGTACGCCTTGCCAAAATTTCCTTCGTACGTGCAGATAACGGGTTCGCCGCTGTCAACCGCCTTATTGCACTGACAGCCTTTGTGATTTTCGGGCTTGCCGATTGACGAGCATTTAATCCCCGCCTTCAAGCCGTATTTTTCAGCAACTTTATTCACCACGACAATCTCACGGCTTTTCTGAGTTATCATTACCGCTTCGGGAAAATTTCCCCACATAGCGTGAAATGCCGCAATAATTTCATTGTCCGTCATTGGCGTACTCCTACGCCTTATTGAATTTATCTTTAGCCTGTTTGCAACGCGGGCATTTCCAATCGGCGGGCAAATCTTCAAACTTCACGCCGTCATGTTCGGCAGGATCATAGACGTAGCCGCAGATTGAGCAAACATATTTGCCGGTAGCCTTTGACGCCGCAATTTCGGTAGGCGGAATAGGCTCCGGCATATTATCAAGGTCGACAACTTTTTTATTTTCAATATTTTCATAGCCCAGAGGCGTATGCGTCGAAACGTACACGGTAGGATTATTTTTGATAAATTCGCGAACTTTGTTAAGCGTGTCACGCGCCGCAACTTTATCCTCCGTCGCAACGGACAGCTTATTCATATAAAGCGCCTCGTCGGTGTAAGTAACGTCGCCGTGAATCAAGTAATTTAAATCGCCGTCTTCAACAATTACAATGCTGTTGCCGGTAGTGTGACCCGGCGCAAAGATATAATAAACGCCGTCCGCAATTTTTTGGCACTTGTCGAAATTTTTATATGCGCCGTCGGTAAAATCTACCGGCACAACATTTTCAAATTTCAATTCATCGGCTTTACATTCTTCACGCGAGGCATAAATTTTTGCATTTGGAAATTTTTCAATAACGCCGGTATGGTCGGGGTGCTTGTGCGTGATTAAAATTTTTGAAACTTGTTCCGGCTGATAACCCAAATCTTTCAGCGCGTCGACGTAATTTTTAATTTTAACGCCGAGAAAAATTTGCGTCTTTTCGTCAACCACCATATCGGGGAAATCTTCAGGCGTACCGGTATCCACCAAAATAATTTCTTTGCCGGTATCGATAACAAAGTTTTGAAGGCTGGAGCGATATTTAATTTTTGCGTCGAACTTCTCAACGCCGTCCTCCAAGCCGCAAGCAAAAGGCTGTGTCATAAAGCCGTTTTCATAAAGCTTTACCGTTTTAATTTCCATTATAAAATCTCCCTTAAATTTATATTTTTCTGAAAAATATCACGGTGCTTGAGTAAATTCAATCTTTAAATATATATGTACATAAAAAAAATTTACGAATTTTTATTTTCGTAAAAATATATTTTCAGCGGCTCAGGCAAACCCTCTTCCAAAAAATTTACAAAGTCGTTAATAGGTACCGGCATATTTGTGATTAACCATTCACAGACAAGTTGGACAGTGCCATAAACGTAAATTTTCAATAGCATTTCCGTTTTAGTCGTCAACGTCTTTATATTTTTGGTTGTCTTTATGTAGTCGGACATTATCTGAAAATTTATTCTGAAGACGTGACAAATAAACGAGTCTTGCCCCGAAGTATGAGTTATCGCGTTTATGATAAATTTTCTGTTTTCGGCAAAGTAACTTACCACATCAAAAATCGCGTCGTGCAGATGATAATTTCCATTATTAACTTTCTTGATAATATTTTTTATCGGCTCGGCATAAATCCAAACTATCAAGTCGTACTTGTCAAGGAAGTGATTATAAAACGTCGCGGTCGTTATGCCGCAATTCTGCGCGATTTCCTTGACAGTGATTTTATCGGCGGACTTTTGCGCGAACAATTCTTTCAATGATTCGGCAATGAGTTCTTTGGTAGTTTGGCGGTGAATCATAATACCTCACTTCTATATATTAAATTAAAATTTTTTCGCGTTTAAGAATTTTGCAAGCTTTGTAATTAATGCGCAAAAATTCTTCTTCTGTGTAAAGGTCGGCAAAATATTTTTTATAAGCTCTTTCGACACTGCAGATATCGGGACGAGTATCATAGATTTTACAAAGGTTAGTTTCAGTGTTGAGATACTTACAAACGCCGTTGCCGGTGTCAAAATCTTCAAGCCAATCACTGCGGTTAATGTGCCGACAACACAAGCCGCAAGCGTCGCATTTAAATTTTTCCATTATCAATACCCTGTTTGCGGTTACTTTCAATTTTACGGATTATATCTGCGGGAACTTCCGATGCTGAAATTTCTCTTGTAGTTGTAGATGCATCCCCAGTTGCCGTCGGTGATGCTGTCGCCGATGATGACCACGCGCCTGCCCCCGTCGCCGGCGTTTGCGACGGTGCAGAGCAGCAGGAAAATGGGAAGAAGCCCCGCGATCGGGAAAAAACGCTTGAAAAAGATGTGCATGATAATGCAAATATACGTTTATATTGCGGTTCAAAGCCCGCCAATATGAAAAAACTCCTCCTTATCGCCGGCATACCCGCTCTCGCGGGATGCGCTTCCGCAAACCTCTCCATGCGCGGGTTCAGCTGCATAGACTCGCGTTTAAACGCGTAGGAAAGGCTTGGAAATGCGGTGGAATCTGCATAACTTGCTTGACAGTGCGAGGATGTACGACCCGTTCACGGCACGCTGGACGGCAGTGGATCCAACCGAATATTTTCAAGAGAATGGTGGAATTCCTTATATTAGATGGAATTCTACTGAAGGATTACGTACAAGCGAAGGTGTTATACTGTCTCCAGCGTCAGTGTTTGCACATGAGGCCGACCACGCCATAGATGATTTAACTAATGCAAAAGCTCATTCAGATTGGCGTGTAGACACCTCATGTAAAGAGTATAGTAATGCCGAAGAAAAACGAGTAATATCGGGAACAGAACAAAAAACTGCACGTGCAAACGGAGAAATAAAGCCAGGTCAAATCACTAGAAAAAATCATTTTGGGCATACGGTTTATACTGTGTGTCAGATCCTCCGGGGATTTGCCGCTTTGCCTGCTCAATCCATTCCGGGCTTCGGCTTCTGGGGTCAATCATGGGTTGTGTTGGTTGTACGGTCTATCAGTTGCTGTATCTTGTCCAGGCACCCGCGGCGCTGGGCGTAGCGGAGAAGGCGCGGGCGCGAGATGTCGTATGTGGTGAAGGCTTCCCGGTAAATCCTGCTGAGTTCGCTGCCTTGCAGGAAGTCGAATTCCGGGTTGAGGACGATGTCCACCAGCATCTTCTCCAT
>CAJOKY010000164.1 GCA_905235425.1 uncultured Selenomonadaceae bacterium | reverse complement strand
AATGTAAAAACTTTTGTAAAGCGTCTAAACAATTTCGGTATAACACGCGCAGAATTTTTAGACGCCGTTAAGCAAATAAACGCTTAGATTAAAATAAACTTATAAATTAAAAAAGGCGATTACCTTTAAATTCGGGTATCGTCTTTTTTAATTGCGTATGTATTCAGATATTAACCGACAAGCAATGATTGAACTTTTTCCCAATCCGGCTTGGACGCGGCAGTTTTAATTTCAGAAAATCTCTTCGCCTCTTCCGGCGGCAATTTATATTCTTCCAGCGACTGAATCACAAACTGCATTGAATCATAATCAAAAGTCTGCGCAACCTCTTTCATAGTTTCGTAGGCTTCGGCAAGCGCGTCATCATCAATCGGAGGCTTATCTTCGTCTTCTTCTTCAACCTTTATCAACGGCGCCAATTTGTCAGCAAAACTTATGTACAATTCCAAAAGTCCGTCGGTAAATTTTTTAATTTCGTTGACATAACCGGCATTTCCCGCGTATTCAAGGCGTTTGGCTTTTTCACTCAATTCAGCCGCACCGATAACACGAGCGGAACTTTTCAGCGCGTGTACTTTTACCGTGTAATTTTTTATATCGCCGATACGGTAAAATTCGGCAATTTCCTTTGCTCCGGAAGTGACAGACTGCGCGAAGACGGTTAAAGCGTCAAGGTATGCATCAACGCCGCCGCAATGCGAAATTCCTTCTTCAGCATTAATGCCGGTGACATTTCTAAGCCAATCCGGCAGTTTAGATTTTTCATCAGCGGCATCATCTTCCGCATTTTCGACACTTTCCTTGAATTGAACTTTTTCTTTCGGCAGGTACTCAATCATCATTTTTTCAAGCTTGGTGCTGTCAATCGGCTTGGTTAGGTAGTCTTGAAAACCTGCGTCAAGGTAAATTTGTTTGGCGCCGCTTACGGCGTTGGCAGTGAGTGAAATTACCGGCGTCGTTATGTTCAAATTGCCTTCAAGCGTCTGCATGCGTTTAAGCGTTTCAATGCCGTCAATGCCGGGCATACGGTGATCAAGGAAAATTATGTCGTAGTGATTCTGCGCGACAAGCTTTAAACATTCAAAGCCGCTTTCCGCCGTGTCGATTTTAACTTTCGTCTGCTTAAGTAAGCCTTTTACAACAGTCAAATTCATAACTGTATCGTCGACAACCAAAATTTTTGCATTGGGCGCGGTGAATTTTTCCCGGTACTTTTTGTGCTGACTTAATGAATGTCGATAACTTTCAGCAAAGTTGCCGATTGGGTGAGGGTTAATGACTTTCTGCGCGAGTTCAAATGAAAATTCCGAGCCTTCGCCGTAAACGCTGGCAACTTCAAGGTGACTGTTCATCATCTCCAAAAGTTTTTGCGTGATATTCATACCCAAGCCCGTGCCTTCAATGGTGCGGTTACGTTTCTCTTCAATGCGTTCAAAGGCGCTGAAAAGTTTTTTGATATCTTCCGGCTTAATGCCAATGCCCGTGTCTTTGATGCTGACACAAAGTAAAATTTCGTCGGCAGAAGTATTTTTAAACGTGACTTTAAGCGTGACGCCGCCTTTTTCCGTGTACTTAACGGCGTTTGTTAAAATGTTCGTGATAACCTGCTTGATTCTAATTTCGTCGCCGTAAAGTTCACTTGGCAAATTTTCATCAGCCTCAATGTGAAATTCCAAACTCTTCTTCTCTGCGCGTTTTTGTACCATATTGACAAGATCGTTAAGCAGAGAACTAAGCGAATATTCAACGGGGATAATGTCCATTTTACCGGCTTCAATCTTTGAAAAGTCTAAAATATCGTTGACAATGCCTAAGAGTGAATTTCCGGCACTGCGGATATTTTCCGCGTACTCTAAAATTGTTTCGTCTGTAGATTCGCGCAGAATCATTTCATTCATGCCTAAAATGGCGTTAATCGGCGTACGAATTTCATGGCTCATATTGGAAAGGAATTGTGACTTAGATTTACTTGCCGCCTCTGCCGCAATTACCGCGTCTTTCAAATTTTCGTTGCTCGAGTTGAGTTCGTCTGTAGTCGCTTCCAAAAATGACACAAGACGTTTTGCAAGCGGTACAACGCCGTCAGAACTTTCTTTGAACTTAGGTGCATTGTAAACGGAAAAATTCCGCGCAGGTCCTTCACGAAATGCGATTGAGATTATTGCAGACCCTGTCATGCCGCCTTGCCCTTTGTACTTGTAAATTTCACCGTTGCCGAAACAGTAAACCATCTCCGAATGCAACTTCTTAAAAAATGAAAATTCCTTGTAATAATCGGTATTCAAAAAAATTGTTCGTCCACCGCAAATGTAAAGCTGAATGGCTTGCGGATCGAATTTTTTCATATTGCGGGCAGTTTTTTCAGATTCTTTCAAAAGGTCTATCGGGTTGCCGTAACTTAAACTAATTTTTTCGCCGCGCTGAATATCCGCATAGAAATACAGCCTGCCGAAATCGTCATAAATCAAAGGTATACGCGCAATGTCAATGCCGCCGCGATCCACTAAAAACGGAAATTCAAATACGTTGAACATTAAATATTCATTGGGTAAAATGTTCAAATATTTTTTGTAAATTTCAACCGCAGGAACGCCGTCAATTTTAGCCAGTCCGTTCATACCCAAAGTTTCAGTGACGGTCATTTCTTTGCCTATTTTCTTCCAGCCTAAAGTGTAATTCGCCTGCAAATGCAAATCCTCACCGCTGTACGCCGCCATAACAATCCCGTCGTTATGATATTCGTTGCCTATGATAAAACTTGTTACTTCTTTATTCTGCAAAGATTGAACGATATTGTAATATTGGCAGTCAGATTCTTCTCTGTATGAATAGCCCGCAATGACGCCGAAAAATGGTATGTCCGCAAAATCTTTACTCAATAAATTCAAGCCATCTGCAAAAATGCCGGAACCATTAGCAGATAAAATCTCCACACCTCTTAGATAGGGAATATTTTTAAATTTGTTTTTGAAATACGTAGCCACTTCAATGAGGCCGTTCATTTCAACGGCGTCAATGTCATAGATCGTAACTTTAGACGTCTCAGAATAAAAGTAAAGGCAACTTATGATGGCGTAATGTTCCGATAAGTCGGCAACACTGGTAACCCAGATTGTATCAGATTCCGAACGTTTGCGACCGAAATTTGACATGGAAGTGCCGATAATTTTTGCATTTGGAAAATTTTCTTTCAGATCACGAAACAAATGCAGCGAATCAGAAGATTTAAACTGCGCAGTCAGCACCTTTATTAAAATTTCTTTTGCAGATTTATAATCTTCACCGGATTTCGTTTCTTCTACCCAAGCGAGAAATTCTTCCCTAGTTTTAATTCTGCAGGTTTTTTGTTTCAAATTTATACTCTCCTTTCCATTCTTAATTCTTAATTATTAGGGAGTGCTGAATAATTCTACATTTGTAAAAATTATTAAGAATTGGAGATTAGATTTACTTTTCTTTGACGCAAAGAAAAACCCGCGCACGTCCTTGTGCGCCTCTCCTATCGCTACGTTGTCAAAATTTGCTACTTTGTTTAAATTTGATTTATTCAACACGTCCTAATTCCTAAAAAGGTAGCGGTGCTTATTAATAACTTCGGCGATAACCTTTTTGCCGCGTATATCGGGATGAATACCGTCAACTGAAAATTCGGCGCTCAAATTTCCTGCCTCGTCGACAAAGTACGGTTCAATATCAATGAAGTACGGCAGGTGCTTAATGAAGGCGTTGACTTCGGTCATTTTAGCTTTCCAATTAGGATCTGTCGGCGTATGAAAAACGTAGTCGATATTGGCGGGATTTAACGGCGTCAGCGTCAAAAAAATCGGTCGAATATTATTGCGAAGACAAAGGCGGTTAATCTCTTTCAAGTCGCCGATAATGTCATTGGCAGAAATGCCGGTATCGCGTAGAGAATTTACGCCGGTTGAAACAATGACGTTGACGGGGTGCAAAGGTAAAATATCTTGTGAAAATCGCTCTAACGTCGTACGCGAAGTGTCGCCGCTCCTGCTTAAATTTACGGCGGGAAAGTCCAAGTACGTGGAGTAACTGTATTCAAGCGAACGCGGAGAATAACTTACAGCGCCGCCGCCGTGAGAAATGCTGTCACCGAAAATTGCCGCGTAAACGCCTTGAGATAAATCGTCCACAATAAATTTTTCGGTATTTGACCAAGTGCCAATCGGCATATCATTTTCATCAAGCGCACGCACGCGCCAATAGTACGGTCCGGCATAAGGTCTGCCGTATTCGTCGTAGCAACTCGCCTTATCAAGCGTCGTCTGCCGCCATAAGCTGTCCATACTCGGCGCAGTGTCATTTTCAATTTTCGGCGGGTGGTCTAAAAGTTCGACTTCATATTTAAAGCCGTCGTTAAGCGGTATCCAACTGTAGGCGGGATAAATCGGCAATTTCTCATATGACATAAAATCAATGTTATTTATCAGCGGCGCATTTGGAATTTCTTTTGACGAGTCCACAAAAATTATTTCAGCCTTGCAAAATTCGCCGATAGGTTCATTTCTCAACGTCAAAGCACGTACGCGATAATACAGCGGCTTATGATTTTGGTAAGGGCGCAAATTCGCTTGATAGCCGTTAGTAAAAATTTTCGTCGTGGAGAAAAGATGATGCTTTTCGGAATGTTGCGTACCGCCCTCAACTTCCGGCAGCGCGTCCAAAAGTTCAAATTCGTAACAGACAGCGCCTGGTACGGTATGCCAAACAAAAAACGGCATTAAGCTTGCCGGTGCATCTTCGGGATAGTGATTAAGCATTATCGGATACGGCGGATTGGGGAAATTGGGATTTTCGGCGATTATGTCTGTGTGGTAAAATTCTTTGAAAAAACCCTTCGCGGAAATTTTGTAAAACGTGGGAATAGGCGCACGCGGTACAACGTAGCTTGCAGTAGGAGAATCTTGCGTCGTCAAGTGGTGATATTCCGAGACGCCGCGTACAAGCCCCGTTGCAGGAGTAAATGTTTCGACTTTGTAGACGCATGGATAATCAAGCGGCGTCCAATTCATTATTGTATCTTCGCCTTCCTGCGCGAATGTCACTGAAATATCTTGACTGCCGAGTTTAAGCACGTCGGTAATTTCCGTAGCAAATAATGTAAACACTGAAAAAAATGTCATCAGCAACGCAGTCACTATAAAAACTAAAATATGTTTCATAAATGCTCCAAATTAGAGGGTAGGAGGTAGAGGGTAGATAGTAAATTTTTATATCCTCTACTTTCTACTACCTACTATCTACTATCTACAACCTAATCCATATTCTGCCAAAATTCACCGGTCAAAATATCTACGCAAGAAATTAGCCCTTCCTCTGAAAAGCCGTAATGCACTTGGTCAATGAAAGATCCCGTGTCCATCATCAAAATATTTCTGTTCGGTACGCGAAAGGGAATAAATTTTTTCAAATTAAAATGTTCCTGCAAAGTCTGTAGCGGCGTATGTCCCACGATAACTACCGCCGCGTCGCCGTCATATGCGTCAAAAAATTCGTGACGACTCCACAGCAAATAATCTTCTGTCTGATCTTCAATCGGTACACCTGATTTAATGCCGGCGTGACAAAAAACATATTGTCTGCCGCCGATTGTAATTTCATGGTACAGCGGCAAATGCGTTATAAAGTGTACAAATTTTTCGTAGTCTTCGGGCTTACTTTTAAACCACTGCTTGACGCCGGGAATTGTCACTTGCCCGTATGAATACTTCCACCATTCATCTTCGCCGTAAATAAAACTTAGCATCATATCTTCATGATTGCCGCGCAGAAATACGAAATTTTCCTTATCCTGTAACTTCATAATCCACTGCAAAACGTCGCTGACTTGGGGTCCGCGATCCACATAATCGCCGAGAAAAATTACAAGGTCATCATCTGTCACGTTCAATTTTTCATAAAGCGACATAAGTTTTTTGAAGTGTCCGTGAATGTCTCCTACCGCCAAAATTCTTTTCCACTTAAGCCCGTCCGTCGATTTCGGCAATAAATCTTCAAAATCGGGAACAAAATTTTCTTTGCCGCCCATGCCAATGCCCTCCGTTCATTGAAAAAACTTTTTCGACATTATAACATATTTTAGGGATTAGGGAACAGGGATTAGGGATTAGCTTTTAAGTATTAGTGAGCAGTGAAAAGAGCGCGTATGGCATTTAAAACGGCAAGCACCATAACGCCGACATCTGCAAAAATCGCGAACCACATATTGGCGATACCGACCGCGCCCAATATCAGACACAAAATCTTTACGCCGATTGAAAAGTAAATATTTTGCTTGACGATATTCAAGCACTTTCGCGCAATTTTTACGGCACGAGAAATTTTAACGGGGTCGTCGTCCATAAGTACCACGTCAGCCGCCTCAATCGCCGCGTCAGCACCCATAGCGCCCATTGCAATGCCGATATCTGCGCGGCTTAAAACCGGCGCGTCATTAATGCCGTCGCCTACAAATGCAACTCTACTCCCTGTTCCCTGCTCCCTCTTTTCTAAAATCTTCTCAAGCTCCGTGACTTTGTCGGCGGGCAAAAGTTCACTGCGATAATTTTTTATCCCCAACTCTGCGGCAACCTGCGCGGCAACTTTTTCACCGTCGCCGGTAAGCATTACAATATCTTCAATGCCGGCGTCAAACATTTTTTTCACAGCGTCTTTAGCAGTAGGCTTGACAACGTCCGAAATAACAACGTGACCGACGTAATTTGAACCTACAGCCACGTGAATAATCGTACCGGCTTTTTCGCACGCCTTCCAATCGGCACCGACGGCTGACATTAATTTTTCGTTGCCGACGCTGACAATTTCGCCGTTTATATTCGCGCGTATGCCTTGACCGGCGATTTCTTCCAAAATCTCAACTTCGCAACTGTCATGTTCATCGGGATATGCCGAGCGCAGAGAAATGCCAATCGGATGCGTAGAATATCTTTCAGCATGCGCGGCAAGGTGAATTAATTTTTCAGCGTCAAAATTTTTTGCATGAATTGCCGACACGTCGAACACGCCTTTAGTCAGCGTCCC
>CAJOKY010000163.1 GCA_905235425.1 uncultured Selenomonadaceae bacterium | reverse complement strand
GATTAGGGAGCAGGGATTAGGGATCAGTACTGACTACCCTCTACAATCTACCCTCTACTCTCTACAATCTATCTAGGATTAGGGAGCAGGGATTAGGGAGCAGTACTGACTACCCTCTACAATCTACCCTCTACTCTCTACCCTCTACTCTCTACAATCTATACTATCTAAGCAAATCAATTCGTTCAATTTCGTAACCTTTTTTATTCAGCGCCTTCACAATTCTTTCAATATGCTCATGGTTATTCGTTTCAACCGTCACGCCAAGTAAAACTTTTTTAAAACTGTTCGTAACCAATGCTTGATTGTGATCCAGTTTCACGACGTTTGCATTTTCATCAGCTAAAATTTTTGCGACGTTCAAAAGTTCACCAGGCTTATCGGCAAGTTGCACAGAGAAATAGAAAATCCTGCCGCGTGCGATTAACGCCTTGTCAATCAGCGCTGACAAAGTGGAAATGTCGATATTGCCGCCGCTTACTATAGCCACAACTTTTTTGCCTTTGAACGGCAATTTATTCAGCGCGGCTAAACTTAAAACGCCTGCACCTTCTGCAATCAGCTTGTGCTTTTCAATAAGCGACAAAAGCGCGGACATAATTTCCATTTCGTTTACGGTAATAATTTCGTCCAAATATTTTTTGCAAAACTCAAAAGTCAAATTCCCCGCAGTTTTAACCGCGCAACCGTCGGCAACAGTATCAGCGCCGCTTAAAGTCACGATTTTACCTGCGTCAAGCGCGGCTTTCATGCACGCGGCATTTTCCGGCTCGACGCCGATAACCTTGACGTGCGGGCTGACAACCTTCGTTGCAAGAGCTACGCCGGATGCAAAACCGCCGCCGCCTATCGGTACCAAAATGGCGTCAACGTCTTTCAACTCGTTTATAATTTCAAGCGCCGTCGTACCTTGACCGAGTAAAACTTCAACGTCGTTAAACGGGTGAACATAAATATAGCCGTGCTTTTTTTGAAGTTGCAAGCTGTATGTATAAGCGTCGTCGAAACTGTCACCGTGCAATACAACTTCCGCGCCAAGCGCTCGTGTAGCCTCAACTTTTAAAATCGGCGTCGTGGCAGGCATACAAATTACCGCCTTAACGCCTAATTTCTGCGCGGCATAAGCTACACCCTGCGCGTGGTTACCTGCCGATGACGTGATAACACCTTTAGCTTTTTCGGCGTCGGTAAGGCGGCTTATTTTATTGTAGGCGCCGCGCAGTTTGAAAGCGCCTGTGTGTTGCATATTTTCCGGCTTAAGGTAAACGCTGTTGCCGCATTGATCGGAAAAAAAATCACTCTGAATCAATTTAGTTTTTCTCACTATACCCGCCAACTGTTTATCTGCGCGGTAAACGTCGGCAATAGTGGTGCGCTCAACGATTGACGCGGCGTCTAAATTTTTTTCGTCCGATTTAACTTCTGTATCTTCAACTTTTTTATCCAAAAAATTTTCCCTCCCGCTATTAAACGGCGCTATGATAACATTACTTTTAAATTAAGGCAACTTTGCATTTTTTTCAACGACAATTTTATTAATGCCGTAAAATTTACAAACTCCGTCCCGCGTTACGCCGTTATCAAAATCCACAAAAAATACGTGACGCAGTGCGCGATTTTTTAAAGTTATCGGCGGCATATTTACAACGGGCTTGTATCTTTCCGCCGCCATTGCAACGGCGTTAATGCGTAAATCATTTTCCTGCCGCAGGGTATACGTTATGACAAGCGAGGCAATTATCGTAAAGCCTCCCAATGCCAACGCGCCTAATCTTAAAATGTTTACGACCGGCGGCATTGAAAATCTTTTGCGAACTTCCGGCAAACGTACTACCGCGATAATTCCCGCCAAAATCATTACTACCGAGCTGAATGTTGCACGCGCGGGAAATGTCGGCGCGAAGATCATTACAAAGTTATTGAACAGTGCCAGTGCAAATAAAATTGTCGCGTAGCGTACGGTTGAATTTTTTAAAAACTCTTCGATAAACCAAAATTTTTTTACGCCGAGTTCACGTTTAAGCGGTATGAATATCAAAAAGATTATCAGCCAATAAATTATCATTTCTTCGGACTTCGACATAAAATTTTCAAAGCGCTCAATGAATTTTGTCGACGTGTTGAAGTGCGGGAAAATATTGTTGACGAAAAAATCATTTATCGTACGCGTGATTAAGCTGTCGTTAAAATATGAAACGATAAAAATTAAAGTTAAAATTACAAGGTAGCGAATTGAACGCCGACTTCCCGACTCTCTGCTGCCTGCTCCCTGTTCACTCAAAATATTCATCGCGCAGATTAAAATTAATACGGCAGGCAGAAGATATAAAAGCATTTCCGCATTGCCCGCAATTTGGTTGCCGATATGCGCCAAAATGCCTTTGCCTTCGCCCTGCACGTCGTAGCGTACGTAATTGCCGGGCGCCGCGATTAAAATTATCACGCCTATTAAACTGCCGATACTTCCTGCCGCCGCCCAATGCATCGGCAGATTTTTTTTGTAAAGGTAAAACGTAATTGCCGCAGTCAGCAAGGTGACAGTCACGCCTAAATTTTCTACAGAACAGCCGGCTATTAATCCTAAGATAAACATAGTGAGTAGTGAATAGTGAGTAGTGAGTAGTGGTTTATGCTCCCTAATCCCTAAATTATACGGTAATAAAAATAAAAGCGCCGGTACTGCCGACCATAAATAAACCGTCGAGCCGCTCTTCCAAACTGCGACTTCGCCGAAATGCGGCAGTGACAGCCACGTTAAAAGCCCCGTGACTGCCAAAATTATCGGTTCATCTAATTTTATTTCTCTGCGTGCGTGAAAGTAAATCAAAACTACCAGCGCCGTAAATAAAAGCGCGTTGGCTAGGTCGAATGGAAATTTGCCGAGCCATAAGAAAAAGTTTAAGCAAAATACCGTGAACATTCTGCCGCCGTGCAAAAGGTAATGCCGCCATGTCGATTCCAACACGTCCGAAATTGAATTTATATGTTGCGTTGTCTGCCAAATCATTGAGTAATCGTAATCGTCGCGGTGCAGCGGCATTAAATGATTCAGCGCGAACATTACGGCGAAAATTATCACCGGTACAAGCGCCGACAATGGTTTAAAACTTTTTCCCTGCAATTAACTCACCCTTCACGTTTTGGTGAATTATATCAAAAATCGGCGCGTTGTTTCATTAAAAATTTTTGAAAGTGATAATTTGATTAAATTGCAACTATAATTTACTGTACAATTTGCGGCGATTTTAAAAAGTCTTGTCGCGGCGTCAACGGCATATCAAACAAAATTCCGCGCAGATCCGTAGCAATAACGTCAAGTGCGAGATTTTTTTTGTACGGCAAAATATTTTCGTCGAACAGTTCGCGCTCAGATAAATGTTTTGTAACCTTAGTGACAATCGGCAAATTTGAAACTGCGCGAATATTTTTAAGTAAAATTTTTCCGGCGTCATTGAATGCCAAAACTCTTATAAAATCTGCGTCGTGAAGTTCGGCGATTTTTTTTTCAGTTAAATTCATCAGCGTATGAAGTACGAGCCTTTTCACGCGGCTAATGGGATAACGCTTTTCAGTCACGGCGTTGACAAGTTCGGCAAAATTTTTCGCAGACTTCGCGGCATTTAACAGGCGATATTCCAAGCCTTCGCGCATACCGTAAATTTCGCGCAGTTTGTCAAGCGGCGTCGTGAAAATTTTTGTAAGCAACGGTCTGAATAAAAAATTTTCATTTGGCAAACCTAAAACATAAGCGGCTTTAAGTGCGGCTAGTATACCGGAATGTACAGACTTCGAAATTTTATCCCAATTTGAACTTTTATAAACGGCTTGACGAATAGCCGCCGCGCTTGAAAATTTTTCGTGTAAGTTTGTATCGCCGTAACCTGCACCGATACGCGGAATTAAAATCGGCTGAATATTTTTCGGCAGTACGCGCAGATATTCAACGGCTAAAATATTATTCGGCAGGCGCAAAATATTTTCGTCAATATTCGTGCGTGCAGACAAAATTTTTGTGACAGCCGCCGCGTATGAAATGCCGTTTGACATTTCAGCTTTAATCTGCGCGGGAAAATCTTTTGAGTTAAAAATATCAGCCGCGTTTTGAAGTTGCGTTAAGTCAGAATTTTCAGCACCGAAAGAAATTGCGTCGACAATGCCGAGCTTTTCAATAATGCGAATGGCGCCGCGTGCAAAATCCTGCGCACTGCGTACGGCGGAGGTGAAAGGCAACTCAATGACTAAATCGCAACCGCCTTCAACTGCCAGCCGCGCCCTTGTCCATTTGTCAATAAAAGCAGGAGTCCCGCGTTGCGTGAAACTCCCGCTCATTACTGAAATTATTTTTGCGCCTTCAAATTTTTTGCGAACTTGCGAAATTTGGTAGGCGTGACCGTTATGAAAGGGATTATATTCCGAAATGATAGCGACATTTTTCATAATAATTTTTTGCCACATATAAAAATTTTAATTGGCGATATCTTGTTCAAATTTTGAAAGCGCGGCTTGAGAGCCGATGATAAAAATTTTATCGTTTGCTTGAAAAGTAAAAGAAGGCGGAGGCGTCACGATAGTTTGATTGTTTCTGATTATCGCAATTACGTTTACATTGTAAATGCCGCGCCAATTCGACTCAATCAGATTTTTTCCGATAAATTTTTTCGGCGCATCTAAACTTAAAATCGTTATATCGGCGGCAATCTCCATGTAGTCTACAATGTTGTTTGAAATTAATTGTGAAGCCACTCTGCGCGCAGTATCACGTTCGGGAAAAATCATTTTGGTAGCGCCGAGCTTTTTAGCCATTTTGGCGTGACGTTCGTCAATCGCTTTTACTACAATTTCATGTATATGCCTTTCGTTGCAGAGCATCGTTGCCATCAAACTTGATTCAAGATTAGTGGTGGCAATTACAACCGTATCAAAATTTGAAATGCCGACTTGATCTAAAGCCTGCGCGTCGCGTATGTCAAAAATTACTACGTTATTTAAAACTTCCGACATATGAGCCGCAGTATCTTCGTCTTTTTCTATGCACAAAACTTCGTAACCCAATTTTTCAAGCGTCAATGCAACATTTCTGCCGAAACGTCCCAGCCCCAATACCGCAAATTGTTTTTTGTCAGACATTTTTTAACCTCACGAAACAAATTTATCCCAGCATAATATTTTCCGACGGATATTTTACCCTGCTATTTTTCTGCGTGATAAATGACAGCATAAACGTCATTATGCCGACCCTACCTGCAAGCATAGTCACTACCAAAATTAATTTTCCGAGCACATTCCAATCTGAAGTTATCCCAATCCCCATGCCGACA
Organism: uncultured Selenomonadaceae bacterium; assembly: GCA_905235425.1. Classification (GTDB taxonomy): domain Bacteria; phylum Bacillota; class Negativicutes; order Selenomonadales; family Selenomonadaceae; genus Quinella. Next base: position 263 of record CAJOKY010000163.1, on the reverse strand, counting down.
GTTGCAAAGCCGGAGACCGTTTCAAAGATAACCTCTTCCAATTCGTGGACTTCGCCGTCAAGCACGGATAAACTCATACCGGCAATTACAACCCAAATTGTTCCCATTGTGAAAATTGCAAAGGCACGATCGCGCAGTTCATGGGGGATTCTTCTGCCAAAAACCACAATGTCATTTCTGCCGCGAAATACAGACCACATTGACATTAAAATCACAAAAAATGTTGTAGTCTTAATGCCGCCGCCGGTTGAAAGCGGTGACGC
>CAJOKY010000162.1 GCA_905235425.1 uncultured Selenomonadaceae bacterium | reverse complement strand
AATGTTCATGTAAGTTTCATTTTTAAATCCTTGCAAGATATTTCGGCGGTACGTGTTCGGTCAGCCAAACGCCGTTTACCGATTGATAAAACGTAAAACCGTCTGCAGACATTTCAGCCGCGTCCACTTCATAAATCAGCGACGTACCCTTTCGTCTTCGTGCAACTTTTTCGGCGGTTTCGATATCTGCTGAAAGGTGGACGTAAAGGCGCGACATTTTCAAAAGTCCTTCACGTTCAATCGACGCCGAATTTTTTTCCAATGTACCGTGAAAAAGTTTTGTCGGCGGAACTTTTTCTTGTAACTCCACGTCGACATTGATTGAGTGTCCTTGATTGGCGCGAATTTTAGTTTTGTCGGCATTGAAAGAAAATCGTTGCTTGTCGTTTTCGGCTACAACTTTTTCAATGTCGGCGAAGGAAATATTTTTGCCGCTACGTTTAATTCCGCGCAGAAGGTCTTCAACATTTGCCCAGCCGCCTGCGTCAAGTTTTATGCCGATCGTCTCCGGCTTATGACGCAGTATCAGCGAAAGAAATTTACTCAAACTTTTTACATCCATAAAATTACCTGCCAAAATTTTTTTCAGATTATATCACTTGAAATACGTGCTGAAAATACCGCGCTTGACTTTGTGTTTTCAAATTAATATACTGTAATAAATCGGCGAGTGACGAGTTGCAATGAGTTTGTCCTGCCGCCGTAAAAATGTTGTTGCATATTTACAGGGAGGGAATTAAAACGGACGAATCCATTATAACAATCGCCTTGCCGAAGGGAAAACTTTTTGAGTTGTCTACCGAACTTTTAAAAAAGGTAGGTTGGACTGCCGAAGGGTTAGTAGAAAAATCGCGCAAACTGGTACTAGAGAATGAAGAATTGCGGCTTAAATTTATTATCACAAAAACTGCGGACGTTCCCACGTACGTCGAACACGGCGCGGCTGATATCGGCATAATCGGCAAGGACGTTATTGCCGAATCGGGTAAAGATATTTATGAGCTGCTGGATTTAGGTTTCGGCAAATGTCATTTGATGATGGCGGTACCTAAAGATAAAAAGCGTGCAAAACTTGAAGATTACGCACATACAAGAGTTGCCACGAAATTTCCTTGCATTGCCGAAAAATTTTTTACTGAACGCGGTATGCAAATGGAATATATCAAGCTTAACGGCTCAATCGAACTCGGGCCGATAGTAGACCTTTCAGAAAGTATTGTTGACATTGTGGAGACAGGTACGACACTGCGCGAAAATAATTTGGAAGAGATTGTCAGCATTATGGACTGTACGGCGCGACTTATTGCAAATCGCGTAAGCTATAAATTGAAATATCGGCGATTGGATAATCTTGTTACGGAATTGGAAAAAGTTTTGCGTCAAGGTTAGCATTGAAAAATTTTTTTGAAAATAAAAAAAGGATTTTAAAATATTTGCAGAATTATTTATGTTTAAATCGTTTGACTTAAGAAAAATTGTAGGTTATAATCAGTCGACGGAGGTCGTGAAATGGACACTAACACAAGTAGCGGTTTTGATGTCGGCACCTACGATGATTCTGCAAAGTACGATGCATTGACAGATGAAGAATTAATAGCAGAGATAAAGGAAAATACAAACAATGCCGCGTTGGAGTACTTGATTCAGCGCTACAGAAGTTTTGTACGCGCAAAAGCGAGGTCGTACTTTTTAATCGGTGCAGACCGCGAAGACATAATCCAAGAAGGTATGATTGGATTTTACAAGGCGATTCGCGATTTTAAAAGCGATAAACTTTCTTCCTTTCACGCCTTTGCAGAGCTATGCGTAACGCGCCAAATAATCACCGCAATTAAAACGGCAACGCGCCAAAAACATATCCCATTAAATTCATACATTTCGCTGAATAAGCCGATTTATGATGAGGACTCGGACAGGACTTTACTTGACGTGATATCCGGCGTGAAGGTTGCCGATCCTGAAGAATTGGTAATAAGTCGCGAAGAATTTTTGGCGATAGAAAAAAAGATGGAAGAAATTTTAAGCGATTTGGAATGGCAAGTTTTAATGGCGTACTTGGACGGTAAATCTTATCAAGAGATAGCGCTGGGATTGAATCGTCACGTTAAATCTATCGACAACGCTTTACAACGTGTGAAAAGAAAGTTGGAGCGCTATGTTGCAAGTCGCGGCGAATCCATCGACATTGGAACGGTTTATCGCGGTCTTTCTACCATTGACAGGCGTGTCCGTACTTTGGAAAGATAATTGCTGACAGCTTAACGTATGACTTAAAATTTATAAATTACGGCATTAATTGACAATGATGTTATCTTAAAATATAATTTTCGTCGGAATTTTTTTCAAAGTTTCGGCGTTTTTTTGTTGCCGTAATTTAAAGTTTTAAAGTACAGGAGGTTGAATAATGGACTTGTCGCAATTATTAAATGACGTAAACGACTTTGTCTGGGGACCGATAATGCTTGTGTTATTGGTAGGTACGGGCGTATTTTTGACGATACGCCTAAAATTTTTGACGTGGATAAATTTGTGGTACTCAATAAAGCTGATCATGCAAAATAAGGCGGAGCATAAAGGCGACTTATCGCCTTTCCAATCGCTTATGACGGCGCTTTCTGCAACGGTTGGCACGGGGAATATCGTAGGCGTGGCAACGGCAATGGTACTCGGCGGACCCGGCGCCATAGTTTGGATGTGGATAAGCGCGGCATTCGGTTTATCGACTAAGTACGGCGAATCGGTTTTGGCTGTAAAATACCGTGAAACAAATTCAGTCGGCGAAATGTCCGGCGGTCCTATGTACGCAATGAAAAACGGCATAGGCGGAGCGTTCGGAAAAATTATGGCGGCGCTTTTTGCCTTCTTTGCAGTCTGCGCGTCTTTCGGCATTGGCAACATGACACAGGCTAATTCCATAAGCTCGGCATTAAATGCAAGTTTTTCCATACCAACTTGGCAGACCGGCATAGTTTTGGTCGTACTTTCATTGGCAGTTTTAATGCGCGGCGTTCACTCAATAGGCAAAGTGTCAAGCGTCATTGTTCCTTCAATGGCGGCATTTTATATTGTCATGTCGTTAATTGTAATTGTCGTAAATTTTGAACATGTCCCCGCAGGTTGGGCGACAATGATTCAAATGGCGTTTTCAACAGAGGCAGTGGCAGGCGGCATAGGCGGTTCAATCGTTGCAACAATGTTGACAGCAATGCGTTGGGGCGTGGCACGCGGCGTATTTTCAAACGAGGCAGGTTTAGGCTCGGCACCTATAGCGGCGGCGGCGGCACGTACTGACCACGCGTCACGTCAAGGCTATGTTAATATGACCGGTACTTTTTTTGACACAATGATAATTTGTTTCTTGACCGGTACGGTTATTGCAAGTTCCGGCATGCTCGGCGCCCTTGATATCGCTACAGGCAAATTGGTTTCCGGCGCGGAGCTTACGATTTTAGCTTTCAGTACGGTTTTCGGCGAATGGGCGCGCGTCATTGTTTCTATCAGTCTTACACTTTTCGCATTTTCAACAATTCTCGGCTGGGAATATTACGGCGAAAAATCTTTGGAATATCTTATCAGCAATCGCGGCGTCATTTATGCTTATCGCGCAATTTTCAGCTGCATTACATTTATCGGTGCTACGCAGACGCTTGATATTGTATGGAATTTTTCAGATACAATGAACGGTTTAATGGCTATTCCAAATTTAATTTGCCTTCTGATTTTGAATAGAGACATTGCTCAAGAGTGTTTACACTATCAAAATGAGATTATCGCTAAGAGAAAATAAGAAATTCGGTTTACAATTCAGTTGCAAATTTTGTAAAGGTATGTTAAAATAGCGATGCTTTAAGAAATTAATAGTTCAGTAACAATTTTGTCACCAAAAAACCCCCGACGGCGAATCGGGGTTTTTGCGCGTTTTAAGATTAACGCTAACTATTGGTCGGTTGCTTTGTGTTTAGCGTCTGTCCAACCATTTGCAGATGTAGTACGACACCTGCCGCTACAGACACGACAAACGTCATTAACATTTTGTCACATTTTTTCAAGCAACAAAAAAAGTCCCGCAGGCTAAAAACTTGCGGGATTTTTAGTTATTCAGAAAAATTATTGCCGACTAAAACCTATAGCCTGTCAATATGGAAAGTGCCGCGTGTAATTTCCTTGCGGTGACAATGCGGACATTCATTTTCAATAATGCCGGTGTAGCCGCAAACAGGGTCGCGGTCTACGGGGTGATTAATGCTGAAATATCCCATATTGGCATCATGCATGGCGCGTACCACTGCTTCAAAGGCGGAAATATTTTTTGAAGGGTCGCCGTCCATTTCAATATAAGCAATATGCCCTGCGTTACAAAGTGCGTGGTACGGTGCCTCAATTCTGATTTTGTCATGCGCGCAGATTGGAAAGTAAACCGGTACGTGGCTGGAATTAGTCATGTAATCGCGATCGGTGACGCCTTTTATAATGCCGTAAACTTTTTTATTGGCGCGTTGAAATTGCCCTGCGGTTGATTCAGCGGGAGTACCGAAAGTAGTCCAATTACGCTTTTCAAGTTTTGTATATTCGTCGGTACGCTGTCTAAGGTGACTGACAATTTTCAAGCCGAGTTCCTGCGCGGCTTCACTTTGTCCATGATGCTTGCCGGTAAGCGCTACGAGACATTCGGCAAGTCCGCAAAAACCGATTGAGTAACTTGCATGCTTTAACACGTCTTTAATTTTATCGGTCGGCTTAAGTTTGTCGCTGTCAAGCCAGACGCCTTGTCCCATAAGGAAAGGATAATTGTACACGTGCTTTTCTTCAATGGTTTTAAGGCGGAAAAGCAGGTAGTCATGGCACATGGTAATGTACTTGTCATAAAGGCGGAAAAATTCATCAAGGTTGCCTTTAGATTCAAGAGCAAGTTTCGGCAAATTTATAGTTACAAAGGAGAAATTTCCGCGCGAGCCGGATTGTTCAGGACCGTTGACATTGGACATTACGCGGGTGCGACAATTTCCGGAATTTATAAACGACAAAGTAAATTTATCCGTAACTGTTTCTAAGTCATAACTTTCCTTATCAAGACTTCCCATATATTCAATAGAAGTCACACTTATAATAGTAGGAGTTTTGGTTGCAGATTCCACGCCATTCCATTGGGTATCTAATTTTTTTCCACTGCCGAGATACTGACCAATTTCTTCGCTCATCGAAAATTCAATGCGATAACGAATTTTATCATGATTTTCGGAACTATAGTGATTCAAATACATCTTGGCAGGATAATTAAGTGATTGAGCTAATGCCATTTGTTGAATGGCAAGTTCTTTATTGATAGAACCGAGTTGAACTTTTGATTTGGAGCTTATGTGTCCGTCGCCGTCAATCATACCTGCCAAAAACGATAAGCGTACTTCGCGAGTTGCGACAAAAATTTCATTAGGAATTGTGCGCTCAATTTTTAAATTACCACCAAAAATTTTATTTAGATATTCCGCAATATTTTTTTGCTCACCACAAATTCTGACTAAATCATAAATGCCTTTTTCGCCGCGTTCATAATGCTGTATGTGGCAATCAAAATTCCAAACTTTCTTAACGCATTCGATATATTTTTCTGCAATATCAAATTCTGTACGTCCATCAAGAGCTACGCAAA